>CALLLR010000230.1 GCA_938008185.1 uncultured Saprospiraceae bacterium | reverse complement strand
GCTGCAATTTTAATTTTCATAATTAGTGCCTCCGTAATGGCCGTAGCCATGGGCGCCTTCTACAAAGATGGTAAAGTAGTCACCAAAGTACTCGACATGGTATACGCACTGGAACCGGTCGCCGGAAAATTTGCCATCGCCATTTTTTTTCTGGGAACTTTATCTGCCGGTTTGTCTTCTGTCTTTCCAATCCTGATGATTTCACCGCTGTTAATCGCAGACTACCAGGATGGAAAATTGGATATGAAATCCAAACAGTTTAAAATTCTAACGGCCATTGCCTGCGTCATCGGATTAAGTGTTCCCATCCTGGGAGCCAACCCCATTAAAGCACAGATTTTAACGCAAGTTTTCAACGTCTTTGTGCTACCTTTGGTAATTTTCGGAATGTTAATTTTAATTAATAGAAAAGAGCTGATGGGAGAACATAAAGCGGGTGGGTTACTCAATACTGGTATTGTCTTATCACTCATTTTTGCTTGTATTATTTCTTATAACGGCGTAATGGCTATTATAGAACAGTTTCAATAAAAAACCGTATAATAAATTCTTATGATACTTGGCGCCTTCGGACTCATTATTAATTCTTATTTTAAACAATAGTACGGTAACTTTTTTGCATTTTTTTAATAAAAAAAGGAAGCTTATTTTTGTTGTATGCAACTACGAACAGAAAAAGCTTCCAATAAGAGCCAGGCTCTCGCCGGAAAGTTACTAAATAAAATGGAAGGCTTATCCAAGCCACGTAAAAATTTTATACTTTCTACCATGATATTGTTTTTGTCAATGCGAGGTCGATATAATTTTAAAGGAATGGAGCGATATGGTTCCTACAGTGAGAAAAGTTATCGGCTTCATTTTGAAAAAGGTTTTGATTTTTTCAAATTTAATGCGGAGTTATACAAGTTGAGATTATCGAATAACTGTATTGTGGCATTTGATCCGTCCTATCTTCCCAAGAGTGGAAAACATACTCCTCATAAAGGCACGTTTTATAGTGGCTGTTTAGGACGAGCAACAGGAGGAATTGAAATTGGTGGCTTAGCAGTAGTGGATCTTACTCATAATACTGCGTTTAATTTAGAAGCTATACAAACACCGAGTCCAAAAGAATTGAAGGCAAAAGGATTAAGTTTGGTTGATTATTATGCGCAACTTATAGTAGATCGAAGTAAACAGATTCGTGAGATTTCCAAGTATTTAGCGGTAGATGGCTATTTCGCCAAGCTAAAATACATTGACAAAATCAAGAATTCAACTGATCTGGAAATTATTTGTAAGCTTCGCCAGGATGCTAATTTGAAATATCTTTATAAGGGACCCAAAAGAAAAGGAAGAGGGCGACCTAAAAAGCATGATGGAAAAGTGGATACTAAAAATATTGACAAACGAAGATTTAAAGAAATCTTTAGAGATGAAACGGTCATCTTATTTCAAGCAATCGTTTGGTCCGTATCCTTGAAAAGAAATATCAATGTAGTTTATGCCGAATTTTTAGATGAGGGAAAACCCACTAAACGGTATGCACTTTTGTTTTCTACCGATTTAGAATTGGATGGAATTTCCATCTACAAATTTTACAAGGGAAGATTCCAGATCGAATTCTTATTCAGAGATGCTAAACAATTTACAGGACTGACTCATTGCCAGGCTAGAAGCGAAAGTAAATTATACTTTCATTTCAACATGGCATTGACAACCGTAGGGCTTGCCAAAGCAGCCCACTATTTAGAAAAAGAAAAAGATAAACCTTTTTCTCTGGCTGATATAAAGACCTCGTATTTCAATGAACTTATGCTTGATTTATTTTTATCCAACTTTCAAATCGACACAGAGTTGAAGAAAAATAAAGCAGCAATCAACAGAATATTAGATTTTGGCAAAATTGCCGCTTAATTTTTACCGAACTATTGCTTTATCAAACTGTAAATAATTTAAAATTCTATATATAGCTCTACCACTTTGATCAGGAAAAATAGGTACTCGTATTACATCAATCCCTTCTATTTATTCTCGATGAAAAAATTTCTGTTTATAACCTTTATATATTTTTCCTTGAGGGTAAGATGGAAAACCTGTCAAAACTTGAACATCATGCCCATTCTTTTTTAATTCCAAGGCGAAATCAAGGCTTTGAGCTGTTGGCTCAGGATAAAACAATTTTTTTGTAAAAAGTATTTTCATTACTAACTATTTAGTTCGTCTCTAATAAAATCAAGTGTTCTATTTTTAAATATATTTTTTTTACTAAACTTATTAATTCTATTTTTATACCATTAAATTAATAATTTCGTTGATCCTATTTTTAAATACAAGGGTTGTTTCATCAGTATTTGTACGAAGTGCTTTGATCACTGCATCAGCAATTTTTTGAGGATCATAGGGGTCAAAATAAAGAGATGGTTTTACTACAGATGCCACAAAAGGCTTTTGACTAGCTAGTATTTTATTATCGAAAAAAGCTCCCTCGACCAAGCCAAATCCAAATGTCTCATTAAAAGATGGAAATATTGTAAAAGTGGATTTGTAGGTTTCAAATAAGACCTGATTATAAGGAAGCACCCCATTTTTATTAATATTAATAATATTTGCACCCTTTTCATTTAATTCTTTTATAGAGGTCAATAATGGCACCGAACGGGGGTCATCAGGAGGGAGACCTAGCGCTAATATTGGCTTGATATTTTTTTGCAACAAAATGTCCCAGGCTGCAATTAAGTTAGTATGATTTTTATGCTTTGAAGGAGAGCTTACATAAATAAATCGATTTTTCACTTTTGAAAATTGGCGAACTGCCTCTTGTTTTATGCCCAGTAAGGTTTTTTCGTCGTAATGAGGAAGTACCTTACATTTGTTTTCACTAATTTTAAAAGTTTCTACAAAGCCCGATTTCACAAAAGCAGTAGGAAATACATAAGTATCTGTATTATTTACATTGTATCCTAAATATTTTCTTTTTAAGAAAACGTTCAACTTTTCTTTCCATGAAAAAGCATTGATGTCAGCATTTTTTGTGAGGAGAAGATTCTGAAAGTCCGTTACTACGGTACAATCCGTTTTAAAAGGAGGAGGAAAATTAAAAGTAAATAAAAAGGTCGCATTATTTCTATCTAATTGCTCCTGCAAGATTTGCTTCCGCTTAAAAGGGTTAGCATCAACTTCAATAATCTTTCCTTCAATTTTTGCTTTTCGCATACTATCATTCAGCAATACCGTATAATCCAGATTCCTGACAACCAAACCATTTACTAAGCTAGCCAATACACCATATCCTCCTCCACTTCTTATCTGTAATGCATCAATTACTATCATTTTTTGTTCTTTATTATTAACTGAACTTTCGCAAGCAGAAGATTTTGAAAATTGAAAATAATTTTTAATGCCTATCCCAGAATAGGGATTTAACTACTTATCCTATTTTTGATATGGGTTTTTATTGGTTTCTACTGAGGCGTTAATAGCGTTTTTAAGTATAAAGTACTTCACGTGTTTGATATTCCAATCCCCGATTACTAAATCTCTTCTTATAAAGAGTTCTTCTGTTTTAAGTTTTCTACCCGGAGCGATATGGCAGCCTCTTTCCGCAGATGCACAAGAGGAATATCCTGTTTCAAATACTAAATTTAGTGCATCCTGATGAAAATGAAAAAAACGTCCGTAAGGGTACGCAAAATGAGCGATATTGCCACATCTTTTATCCAGTATATCTTTGGATTGGATCAGGTTTTCTTTAACCTGGGAGGTATTTGTTGTTGCAACATTTATATGTCCCATTGTATGCGACCCTATCTCATGGCCATTTTTGAGTAATCTATTTACATCTTCCCAGTCCATAAATTCAATGGGCGGTAATAACAGGCGATTTTTGCAAAAAATTTTTATTTGACTAAAGTCTTTCAGTCCGATGGTGTCTGGATTAATAAAGAAACAAGCTTTAATATTAAATTCATTCAATATTTTTGCAGCTATCAAATTATTTTTGAAACCATCATCAGAACTGAACGCAATGTAAGGTTTGTCTATTTCATTATTTAAAACCTTATTAACAGCCTCCGAATAGCTAATAAATGAATGATACTTTGCAAGCTCTTTTAATAATTTTCTAAAGTTCTCAGCTTCGTCTTCAAAGATATGGTGAATATATAAAAATTGAATTCTTGGCTTTTCCAATTCTGCTCGAAAGTCAGATAACTCAAATTTAAGAGACAGCATATCTAAAGCTATATTCCTGACAAAGTTTCTTATTTTTTTCGGATTTGCTTCTTTTATTCGCTTAAACTTTGTTGTCAGTAGGTCCATATTTATCATAGTTTGGAGATATTTAACGGGTGATATTAAGTTGCTTGCTAAATGAACTGAAAGTATTTTTATTCTTTCCACGGTAAAGGCTGATTAATCAATTTTTGTAAGTGCTGATCCGACTGATAATAATAATCAGATAGAAATTTGTAATCTGATGGTTCTACAACCGTATTTTGTTTTAATTCCTGAACATTTACATGACGATATAATTTGGATATTTTTTTTCCTATACGAATCATAAAAGCCGAAAAAAAGTTATTACTATTAAAAAGAGGAACCGCTATTTTTCTGAGTCCAAGGTAAATTTTTCGAATATTTTTTTTTTTAGAACTGCCGCTTTTATTGAAAATCTTAAACTCATATTTTTCGTAGAAAGTAGCATCTAATCCAAACAAACTAGTCAGATGAATAAGTACTGACTGTGGATCTTCCATTAGATCTTCTGTAAATATTATCTGGACATTTTCCTGACCAAAGGTATCTATGTAAGGCTTCAGATAATTTATGTACTTACCAGTCTTTAATGCTACAAATGCCTCGTTCTCCTGATTTTCTTTCGCATTAATATTTTCATCAATAAATGTACGAACGCTCATATCTTCAGGTATCAAAAATAATTGCTTTGCATATTTATACCAAGAAAGAAAACGATTAACTGGATTTCTGAGCAGGAAAATTATTTTGAATTGCTGCCCTTTTAGACAGTTGGCCAGTTGTTTTGGTACTCGTTTGTCGTACATATAATCAGGAGAAGCTTCTATACAGCAAAGAGTATTGTTTTTTTTCTGAAATAGAGACTTGTAATCTTCAAAAGCACAAATGTTGTCTGTTCTAAAAAAATCAGTTTGTTTGATCAAGGAAGGACTTATCTGAGGATGATCTCCCAGGTAGTTAAATATAGAAGTAGTTCCCGATTTATTGGTTCCTGCGAGTATTAGGTAATTCACGCTGTGTTTGGCTTTATTTTTTTACTAATAAAAATTATGACTGTCAATAATGGTATTAAAAGCGTGGTGGTCTTCACAATAGACTGATTAATATTTACATTTACTAGAAAGAAAGAAAAAAAAAGGATCAATGTAGAGTATATAATGATTGCATTGGGATTTGCTTTTGATTTAAAAGTTACGTAAAAAGTCTTTAGAAAGATACCATACAAATAGCCCCCTATTAAGATACCAAGGATACCAAAATTCCAATATAATTCACCAAATAAACCTGAAGGAACCCCCGAAGTGGGTGTCCCAAATATTTTTTCTCCTATAATCGCACCATTAGCAATTATTGGTTTGTTTTTCCACATTGTACGTGGAATGCCTGCGGTTACCCATCCAGTCATCGTTGCTCCATAACGGTATTCCAACTTATCAGGAATTCCATTAATAATATGTGCTGTCTTAAAAACACCTAACAAACTTCTTCTTCCTAAAATTCCTTGCAAAGCTACACCAATTTCCATCTGTTGAGATAAGTTATCTAAGTTATTTGTTCTGGTTACTGATCTTTGGATAGTCATGATCATGAAAAAAGATAAAGCAAATGAAAACCCTATAGCTAGTTTGAATATATTAACTTTATCATATCTGTACAATATAATAGAGGTGTTAATGAAGATATATAGAAATTCAGATCTAGAGTTAATAAATAGAGGAAATATTAATGCTAATAAGAAAAGAAACAGAATGTAGTTTCTCCAGGCAAATCGGTACTTAATTTTTTTGTAATAATGTAAATAATAAACAAGAACTATATAATAAGCATAACTGATCATACTAGACATCCAGTGAAAGTATCCAAATGATAATTTGTTACCGGTATCTTCATCTTCAACATATTTCTTTGACATGAGTGAAGTAATATCCAAATCTATGCTTCCTATCGATTTAATAAATAATAGAAAACCTGTAACAGCTATAACTAATAATATAAAACTAGCAATTAATATTCTAGAGTAGCTCCATCTTAGTTTGTCATCACTAGTAAAAAGATAGTTTAATTTTAATGGTTTTCGCTTTACTCTAAATCCAATAGAAAAGCAGAGAAATCCGCATAGTAACAAGATCGTTGGATAATAAAAATAAGTTATTTCTTTCCCCTGTAAAAGAATGAATGCTAATGTGTCATCTAAAAAAAATATCGCAAAAATTGATTTAAGGGTAACACCAAAAAGAGTTGTTAACAAAAAGAAAACAATTGGTGAAAATAAATCTTGATATTTAAAATATAATTCTAATAAAACTAGCGTAGGAAGGGTACAAATCAAGACAAATATCTCGCGTTCACTTTCTGGTGAAAAGATGTAAAGCATCATAATAACGATGCTAATAACTGCACCTAAAACGATAACAAAGTACTGGGCAAATTTTGCTGCATTCAAAATCTATCGGCCAATTTTTTGATTAAGTATTTTTATAGCAAAAGAATTATATAAGTACATAAAAAAAGGAATAGGATCACTCCAACTAAATAACGCAGGAGATATTGTTTTTTTACCTATCATTGATTTGAATAATATACCTAAGACACTTCCTCTCCTTTCTGCCAAAATATTAACGACTACAGCTTCCAACCAAATGAAATAATAATGCTTGGAGTAATTTGATTTGTAGGTATCATTTACAAATGATTCGCCCTTTAATTCAGAAAAATATTTATTTGCCGCTAGGTTATTGCCCTGTTTGGCAGCTAGTTGAGACCAAAACCAATTCCGAGTATTGTGTTCAATAAAGTAATACTGACCATTGACTTGATGTTTTTTAAATTCAATTTGAAATATTCCAGTAAAACTGAGATGATGTAGCAGTTTATTTCCAATTGCTACAATTTCTGGCACTAATTCAGTTTGTGCCATGCTAGCCATCCCTCGCAAATGAGGTTTTTGTGTCAATTTTCTCCCTGTAAAAGGATAATAAACCTTTCCCTTATAAGCATATCCACCGTAAGTATAGAGCGTATCATCATCTCCAGGGATGTATTCTGACACCATAGCACTAGTTTCTCCTTCGATACACTCCTTAAGTAATTTTTTTACAACTCCTGGATCTTCGGTAATTTTTGCTTTAAACAAACTCTTAGTTTCTTCTCGAAAAGAGGGTTTAATCATCCAAGGGCCTTGCAAATTTTCGATCTTAGAAAAATCATCTATACTTTCCATCTGAATTGTTTTAGGGTAGAGAATACCCAGTCGCTCTACTAATTCTAGTTGAAAGTCTTTATCGATAATATTTGGATCATCCCAGAGGATAGAAAAGTTAGAGAGTTGATCTCTATGATCAATTAACAGCTTAAAGTTCCGATCATTAGTAGGAAACGGAATTATTTTTTTACTAAGACTATTTAATTGTATAAGGATCGGTAGAATTTCTTCCGTATTAGCGTATTCAATTTTTTCATAAATATATTTTGAATATCCACCAGAAGACTGTCGTTGACAAAGGCAGACGATTTTTATTTCTGGATAAATCGCCAAGCTTCTCATTATCCCAAGCGCATTGATAAATCCACTCATTACGAGTGCGATGTTTTGGTCTTTTAATCTTGAAATTTGCTGGTTACTAATCATTTAATCGTAAAGTTATTTTTCAGTATTTTAAGATTTGCAATAAAATCTATCTCGAGTTGTTCTTTTGATAGACTACCACCATTCTGTAATCCATATCCCCAATAGCTGTTATTTTCGTTCAAGTAACGAATCTGTAGATCAGGAAATAGATTTTCTTTCATAAAGTAAGCGATCTCTTCAATCGAATAATTGAAGGTTGATACATTAGCAATCTTAGAGATAGTGCCTTCTTGAAGGATATATTTTTTCAGCTTTCTTGCTAATACTTCCACGTTAATAAATGACCGAATTTGAGAGCCGTCCCCAAGTATCATCACTTGATCGTTAAAGATGGCTCTAAAAATAAATTTATTCATTACCGTATCCATCCTGATTGCTGGATTCACACCAAATACGTTTCCAACTCTAAGAATATAAGTGGAAATTTTGTCCTTTAGTCGCAACGTATGCTCTTCTCCCAACAGCTTTGATTTACCGTAGTGGTTGATGGGATTTACGGGGAAGTCAACTGTTGCTAATTCATTTTTAGTATTACCATAAACAACCCCACTACTTAGATAAATAATCTTTTCTACTGCACTTTTCTCAACCAGATTAACGAGGATCGAAGTGCCCCAGTTATTGATTTGATCATAATGTTGGGTTTCTATATCAGAAAGTGGAGAATTTACTTTGGCTGCCAAGTGAACCACGCAATCGATGCTCCGCATTGCTTTTTCAAGCTTTCGTTCATCTAAAATATCTCCTTGAATAAAACGCACCTTTTCACTAAATTTAGCGAAAAAGACAGGATATATATTACGAGATAGGTTGTCGTAAATGACTATTTCGGTGATTTCATTAGTCGCGTCTAGTTGTTCGATTAAAGAAAATCCGATATATCCACATCCTCCGGTTATCAATACTCTCATAACTTATGATTTTAGAGTTCGGTGTGTAGTCCACACTCTACTTTGTTCATTCCTTTCCATCTATTTTCTCGCTCTATTTCAAGATTCGGAGCAGATGTACAAGGCATACAACCTATACTATAATACCCTTTGGCTTCCATAGGATGACGCGGTAATTGATGTTTTTTAATATAATACCAAATCAGACTCTTATCCCAATCTAGCATAGGATGAAATCGAATAATATTTTTTCTTTTTTCTTCTATGTTAAACCCTGACCGATTTGCACTTTGATCTCTTCGTACACCGTTTATCCAAACATCAAATTCTCCAAAAAGGACACTCATGGGAAGGACTTTATTTAGATAACAACAGCTATCTGGGTCAGAAGCAAATAAAAAGTGGCCAATATTATTTAGCTGATCTTTTTTATTGATTGGAGAAGAAATCTCTTTTTCCTTTAGTGAAAAATCTTTTACTATTTGATCTTTAAAAGAAATGGTTTCAGGAAAATGAAATCCGGTATTTAAGAAAATAACAGGAATAGACGGGTCTATTTTTGACATCAAGTGGAGTAAGACTAAGCTATGGGTCTGGAAGGAAGAAGATACAAACATCTTTTTTCCCTCATCATGGTACTGGTCAATATTAGACTTCAAGAGAGAACTAAGTACTTCAATTTTTTCCTCCTGTTTTCTATTATTCTCCATCACCATGAAACTTTAGTAAAGTATCACTTCTAAGTCCCAACCTCAATGTTTCGAGTGGTAAAACATCACGAGGAGCGATATTACCTAAACTAACATTAGATCCAAACTTCTTGATAAACCAAGTCTGATGTGCTTTTAGAGGTGCTTCCCACAAAATATCATCTTGAGGAATAAAATTGACGATTTCATCTACCAGTCCCGTTCGTAATTCAGAACTACCGCGATACATACCTGCTGTTCCAGATTCACGTCCTTCTGCAATCACTTTCCAAGCTCCTGCATCTAATTCTTCTTTCATATGTTGCGCCCAATATCTAGGAGCAATCAATTCGGTGCTAGCATCTTTATTACCATACTCAGAAAGAACGGTAAATTTTTTGGAGCATCGGTTGATTATTTCTAATTTTTCATCTCTGGGTATAGTCAATGAGCCATCTGAAATTTCAATGAGTGAAATTCCATGCGCTTCTACAAAATCTTCAAACTCAGCTACTTTTTTGTTTGCGTAGGCTACTTCAAAAAAAGTACCGCCAAGGCAAACCTTGATATTGTGTTTTTTGTAAAGTTCTATTTTGTTTTTCAAAATTGGAGTAATCAGTCCCGTTCCCCAACCTAACTTTACATAATCAATCCACGCTTCTCCAATGCTGATCATATCTTCCATAGCGTTGAATCCCAGTGAACTATCAATCACCATTGTCACTCCAGTATTACGAGGTTTGCTCGTTCGTTCTGGTAACGGAATAAAGTACTTGTTCATAAATATTTATTTATTTCTTGAGTAAAAAAAACATCTCCTTCAATTAAAGTCTTTTGTTCAGACTTGATAAATTTATTATTATTTCTGGAGGCTTTTTTGAGCGTCTTAATCATTTTCTTCACCTGATCTGTATTTGCTCCTCCTAGGGATTTTCGAGACATAACCACTTCTCGGGGATCAAAAATCTTTTTTAAATCCTTCTTATTAATTTTTATCTTTTTACCAGTATGGTTAAAGATTATTTTTTTCAAAAAAGTTTTATCTAACGAATTTAATTTTCGTCCTTTTGCGATAAATTCTCGATTAATTTTTCCAATAATATGATGAGCCTCTCGATAATTAATTTCTTGAGTCATGATCAGAAAATCTGCCAAATCAGTTGCATAAGCATCACTATTCGTAATTTTATTTCGCAGTTTTTCAACGTTGACTTCCATTTCAGTGATTACTTTTTCAAGCAAATTCATTCCACCGCAAAATTTTTTCATGTTTTTTAGTAAATCTCCATAAATGAAAATTCGGCTATCTGGATTTCCGCTAACAATTCTTCCATGTGCAGCGTACTCAGAAAATTTAGGCGTCATCGAATTTGTCAGCCCTCGAAAATACGTAAGTGGATAAGGATTTTTCTTTTGAGGCATTATTACGCTAGCTCGACACAATGAATCGGGTAAGGAGATATATCCAAATTCTTCTGTGCTCCAAATTTGCAACTCTTCACTAAATCTCGTCAAATTCATTAATGTACTGATATGGACACCCATCGTTTCCAATGGAATATCTGGTTGCCACATCGCATCTCGTGTATGAATGGATATATTTTTATATCCCAGTAATTTTGCAAAATATTTTTTATCAATAGGCAAACTAGACCCATTGACGCTACCCGATTCTCCCCAAGAGGTATTTATTCTTTGGAAAGCTTCGATCATTCGCTCTAAGTCTCTCTTCAGTACAAAAGCAAAGGTCAAAATATAATGGGAAAAACTAGTAGGTTGAGCGTGATGCAAATAGGTAAAGTCAGGCATCAACGTATGCTGATGTTCTTCACTCTTTTTGATTAGTGCTTTCAACATGTTGTTACTCGCTTCAATAGTAACCAAGAATTGTTTTCTAAGCTCTAATAAAAAAGAAACATTTACAGCTTCTCTTCTTGGCCTACCAGTGTGCAACCATCCAGATATCTCACCGATAAGGCCTCTTAATGTTACATCAAAATTATTATAGATATCACCGTTGGCTGGATCAAGAACAAATTCTTTCTGTTTATATTCTTTTATTTTCAGCAGTCCTTTTAAGATTTTTTGTCCTTCAGAGAGAGGGATTATTTCACCTTTCAGCAATACCAACAGATGGGCTATATTAGCAGTAGCCAAGCTAGATAATAGAATATCGGCATCATTACAATCATGGGCATAAGCCGAATTTACGAGTAAGGGGTCCGCTGCTTTTTTTAATCTGCCACCTTCGCCATAATGACTACTGATCACTTTTTCTTCTTTCATATTGCTGATACATATTTAGCGGCACTTGTGCCGGCAATTCTGCCAAATACAAAAATATCTAGCAGTGAGTTTCCCATCAAGCGATCTTCACCATGAACACCGTAAGTAGTTTCTCCAGCGGCGAATAATCCACTTATGGTAGTTTCACTATTTTCATTTATACATATTCCGCCTAAACTATAGTGAACGATAGGATAAACTAACACAGGTTTTTCATTAATATTATAATTGCACTTTGAAAATTTTTCGTACATACTTGGAAAGTTATCTTTTATATATCCCTTTCCATGATTTTTTTCTACGTCAGGAATAGTCAACCAAACTCCTTTATAACCATCTTCGGTTACCACCCCTAATCCAGCATCACAAATTCTAACTATTTCTGCAGTTAACTTATTTCTGGTCGCTAAAGAATCAACAAACTCATTACCGTTCTTATCTGTAAGTTTTGCTCCACAGCCTCTCACGACTTCTGGAATTCGATATCTTCTTAATGCTCTAGGAATCACAACTCCAGTTGGATGATATTGAATAAGGTCTGCATTTTTAACTTCTGCACCGATACTAGTTGCCAATTCCACTCCGTCGGGTGCATAATCATGATCATTTAGATCTAGACCAGCACGTTTCTCTTTGGGTAATAGTCCTCCTGTAGCAATGATTACTGACTTGGCAATAATGAGTTCCTCTTTGCCTGCCACATTAACAACAACTTGGAATCTATTAGTTTTGGAGTTCTTTTTAATAGATTTAACCAATGCCTTTTCTTTAACTTCAATACCTAATGATTTTACGGTTTTCTCCAAAGGTCTTACAATCTTATTTCCTGTTGTATCTCCACAAGATAGTACCCTCGGACAACTTATCCCTGCGGCAGTTTTCAATTTATATTTTTGTTGATCATCTCGATCAAACTGAATTCCTAATGATTCAAGCCATTTGATCGTTTGAGGAGCACGACTAGTTAAAATACGGGCTAAGGCTGGATTATTTTTATAATTTCCGGCTCGAAGCGTATCTTCTAAGTGATTATCAGTAGAATCTTCGGGTAGGATCGCAGCTTGAATTCCTCCTTGGGCATTAAATGTTTTAGAGTCAGAAAAGTCGTTTTTTGTTAACAACACAATCTCTTTGGTATAAGCGGAAGCTTCAATAGCAGCTGAACACCCTGCCCCACCTGCACCAATAATTACAATCTCTGTTTGTTTATCTTTTGTCACTTACTAGCCGTTAAAATTTTTTTAAAATTTTCAATTAAAAAAAATGGGTCAAATCCAACCCATAATCCAAAATGCTTGTATATGTAAAACAGACTACTGATATTCCAGATACTCATAGCAAGGCAATTAGCAATACCAGCTCCTAAAATACCAATGCGAGGAATTAAAATAAAATCAAGCGATAGATTAATCACCACTGCCATTAGGAGAATATTGCGATAGACCTTTTGCTTGTTAGTCATCATCAAAATAAATCCTACCGATCCACATAAGGAATTAATAAGAAAGCCAATGGTGATAACGTAGAATGTTGTTGTTCCTTCTATATATAGATCTCCAAAAAGTCCTAACAAAAAATTAGGAAATAGAAGAAAGAATAAAACAATTGGAGCAGATATAAGAAAACTAATGGTCGCAGTTATCTTACAGAATCTACCTAATCCGAGCATATTTTTTTCTGTCCAAAATTCAGAAAATTTTGGTGCACTGATCGCATTTATGGCGTTGAGGCCAATTAAAATTAGGCTCCCATATCGAACAATAACGTTGTAGATACCAACTTGGACATCATTACAATAATAACCAATAAAGAAAGAGTCAGACCAATTTAGGGCTAAAAACGAAAAACTCGAAATAAATAAGGGAGAAGCAATATTAAAAATATAATTAAAACGATTAGGCTCTTTAATTGTCGCCGTAAGACCTTCTAAATCGGCTTTCTGTTTCAAATTTCTTAGTGCCCAAATCGTCAATATAGTAGACACCACCGCTGCGATGATAGACGCCCACACATATAGTATGGCAATACTTACTAACTGTTTTTCTTGGAGAAATAAAAAACAGATAAAAAGAATAGAAATTAATGAGAGATGAAAAAGACAGTTTACAATAAAAGAAAATCTAGCAATCTTTTTTAATCCTCGTAAGGTGCTACCATTAATAACCACAAGAACCATCGGAGTGACGGCAAATACAATTTTTCGTAAAAATAAATTATAATTCAGACTATCTTTAAGAAAAATATCAGCTACCCAATCTGCATTAAGGTAAATCAATAAAGAAAGAAAAACAGATAATGGTAGAACAAAAGATAAGGTTTTAATATAATAGAAAATGACACCATCAGTGTCATTTTTCTTCTTCTTTTCTGATACAACCTTTATTATAGCAGAATGAAAACCAAATTGTCCAGTATTCTTTAGAATGGTTATAACAGAAATAGAGAATGCCAGCTGTCCCCAGATAGTGTCACCATAATATCGAACGGTTAACCAGGCAAATAAAAAACCTAAAAATTTACCAAAAACCTGAAAAACAAAAGAAGCAGATCCACCTTTTAGTAATTCTTTTAAATGAATACCAACTTTTAATTTATCAAATATTGTCAACGGATTTTTATTAGACATCCGTTTTCTTTACTCCCTCTAACATAATGTTTTTGTACATATTCCTCAATACAATCAACGCTACTCCCAGAAAAAAACCTACAATAATTCCAAAAACAATCGCTTTAATTTTAGATTCTACGATTGGTTCTAATGGAGCAATTGGCACATCAATCTCCTCAATAAAAGGCGTATTACTCTTAAGTGTAAAGTCTGCTATCTCAAGATTTTTTACAACTTCACTATACATGACAGAAAGTACTTGAATTTCTCTCGTTAATCGTGCCTCTTGTAGTTTATCTTTTCTAGACAACAATCCAAAATGAGAATCTTTAAACCTAGCTAAAGAACTCTCTTTAATTCTTAACTCTGTTAAAATTGAATCAACTTTTGTACTAATCAAATCATATGTCTGTTGATGCTTAACAATAGAATTTGTAACATAAAAGGTACTCAATTTTTGATATATAAGGTTAGCCATTTTGACTGACAATTGTTCATTTTCAGTAACTATACTTAATTTCATAATGCCAGTCGTCTCGTCTAGAGAGGGTCTAAAAAGTCCTTTTTGGTGTTCATTGCCTATTACTTTGTTATAAACAGCTAACAATGCTTTATTTTCATTTCGGTTAAAGGATTTTAGGTCATCTTGCGAGAAAAGAAAATTCACCATCCCTGTTGTATCTTCTTCCCATCTCTCATGAAAATCATACACATTTATGATATGGTTAGCTATAAAATCTTCTTTACTTGAGTACGCAGGATATTTCATTTTTTCAAATAGAACTCTCTGAATAATTTTTCTAGATTGGCTCAATTTTAATACTTTACTTAAATTATTAGAAGACTTTCCACCTCCTAATCCAAACTGGCCAAGAATCGCACTGACTCCATTAAAACCAGCACCTCCATCATCCTGACTTACCATAAAAGTCAATTCTGCAGGATATTCAATAGGAGTAAAAAAGGTTTTAAGTAAAAATAACCCTGTAACCACCGCTACAATAATACCCAATATAATCCACTGACGAACTACACACCTAAAATAATACTGAAAAGTCAGTATTAATTCACGAATTGTTATTTCGTCTTCAAATACATTACTCTGTTTTCTTTCGTTCATATTAATCCAGTCTTTGAACTAAAATTACCAACGTCAACACCGCCGTCACCTGAGCAATGCTATTCGCCACTACCTTCCCCCAATCCGTTTCTTCCCGCTCTTGTTTCACTTTTTCTGGTTTCTCTTTTTTTCGACCTACCTTCACCATAGACCCCTTCTCCACCCTCGGATACTTCTTAAAAAATAAAAAATTCCTCGTCCGTTGAATCTCTCCACTGGGATGCCGAACTGTCACATATCTCCGCTTCCCATTTCCCCCAATTCCCGCCGCATATTCATCCAGATAATACTTCGCCGTCTTCCCTTTAGCATAAGGCACATTAATCATATTTTCCCCAATAATCGTCGTATCATACAATTCCGATGCCAAGGTATTGGCCAAATCAATCCCCACCAAATCCTTCTGCTTCGGAATCTCTAATACATCTCCCCGCTTCATAATAATATTCGAATTTGAGGAACTATTACGCATTGCCTCTTCCAATTGAAAAACAACATAACCTGTCTCTTCTATACTCCTCGTCAAAACTGCTCCCTCCGCAAACGCTTCTTTCGTCAGTCCTCCCGCTCGCTTAATTACACTGGCCAGCTTTTCGTTGTCATCTAACAAAGCATATACCCCCGGAAATTTCACCTCTCCCCGTAACGTCACCAACTGCTGCAACTCAAAATCTGCCACCGATCGTACCGCTACCTGATCAAAAGGTTGTAGCTGAAAATCACCGCCATCTACCTGAAAATTATTACCATCTACCTCCAGAGTAGCTACGACCGTTTTGGTTGGTTCGTTTTCAAATATTTGTACCCGAAATACGTCAATACGATTAGTGGCTGCCTGCATTTTCAGACCTCCTGCCAGTGTCAATAAATCTGTTAATGTAAGGCTGGCGTCGTACGCAAATTCACCCGGAGCACCCACCGCCCCAGAGACGGATACGGTGGACTTTTCCAGAAAATCTAATTTCGAATAAATTATTAAACTATCATTTGCTTTCAATTCCAGGTTGTCACCGGAAGCAGCATCTGACAGTGCATTAACCAGATTTACCCGAACGTATTCTGTCTCTCTTTCTTCACTTAATACAGGCCGACGAATATAGGCAAAATCGGTCGCATCCGGTTTTAAACCACCACTCAACACAATCGCATCTGCTACCCGAATACTCTGCGCCGGATCGTATTTTATTTCACGTGGGTTTCTTACCTGACCACTGGTCGTGATCAAATCCTGATCTACAAATGATTTTTGGGAAAGAACATTCAGCCGATCCCGATCCGTCAAAACATAATTACTGGCAGCGGCAGGATTCGCTAATATTCCTGCGATGTTGACCCGCTCGTAGCTGGCCGTTCCGTCTTCCCTTACCCGAATCAGGTAAGCAACATCGGTGCGGGCATCACGCGCCAGTACTGCCTTTTTCAACAAGTCACTTACGCGCATACCATTGGTGATTTCAAATTCCCCGGGTAGTTCTACTGCGCCTTCTACACTGACAAAATTATCGTAGGCTTTAGGGATAACGGGGATCGTAACGATATCACCATTTAATAAGGTAAAATCACTACTCCCCCGCATTAATTCACCTAGTTTAACATCAATAATTCTTTCTTCGTCGTTTTCAAATCGCTTGACTTGAATCGTCGTTTTATAAGCGTTTTCTTTTAATCCTCCGGCGTAGTCTAATAAATTTTTAAGTTGTTCAGTGGCGAGTAATTCGTATTTTAGAGGACGACGAATCGCACCTTTTATTTCTACTATTTTATCTGCTACGGAAACAAATATTACATCGTTGTTGGACAATTGAAAGTCTTCCGAAATAGCTGGATTATTCATGAATTCGTAGACGTCCA
>CALLLR010000229.1 GCA_938008185.1 uncultured Saprospiraceae bacterium | reverse complement strand
TATCAGCGTATTAGCCGATGCATCTCCCGCTCCCTGGATGCGAATCAACGCCAAGGGAACCAAAGCAGTCCTGTTGTATCGTCAATCATTTAAAAGTATTGAAGAATTATCCGAAACGGAAATGCGACTGGCGGGTTTGCGAATCAATCCGAAAACCAATATTTCCAGCCGGGCAAGATATCGCTACGATATGAAAGTATTTGATATGGAAACCAAACAGGAACAACCTGTTTCCGGATTGCCAAAAAATGCCCGAATGACCAACTGGACCTGGTCTGCCAACCAAAAGTATATGGCTTTTACCAACACCGTCAGCACGGGCGTTGAATTATGGGTGTTGGATATCGACCAGAAAAAGGCAACCCGATTGACGGATGCCGTCGTGAGTGCCAATATGAATTCCGCTGTTAACTGGCTGGATAATGAGACCATCTTGTACACCAAATTACCGACTAACCGGAAAGCTCTAATCGATAATAAAACTTCGGTGCCAACCGGACCAACCATTTCTGTCAATGATGGTGGTAAAAAAGCACAAAACCGAACTTATCAGGATTTATTGAAAAATCCAGTGGATGAAGAAAATTTTATCCAATTAGCTACCTCGGAAATTTGGAAAGTGAATCTTTCTGGTGAAAATACAAAATGGATGGCGGCCGATATGTACACGGATATCAATGTCTCTCCCGATGGGAAAAATGTGATGGTTGAAATAATTAAAAAACCGTTTTCCTATCTCGTTCCTTATTACCGTTTCCCGAGTACCGTTACGATTTATGATGCCAATGCTAATAAAGTAAAAACAGTGTTAGAGGTTGCGTTGATTGAAGATTTACCAAAGGGATTTATGGCCCGAAGAACGGGCCCCCGTAATATGGGTTGGCGATCGGACAAAGCGGCTACCTTGTACTGGGTAGAAGCACTGGACGGCGGTGATCCAAAAACGGAAGTTCCTTTTCGGGACGCCGTCTACCAACTGGAAGCACCTTTTAGCCAGGAAAAAGAATTGTTGACAAAAACCAAACTAAGATTCGGTGGAATTGAATGGGGGAACGATGAGCTCGCCATCAGTTATGATTATTGGCGGAGTAACAGAATGCTCAGAACGTCTATTTTTGATCCTGCGGATAATCGTAAAGAACCCATCCTTTTTAATGAGCGAAATTATCAGGACAATTACAGTGATCCCGGAAGCTTTGTCATGAAGAAAAACGAACATGGTGCCAGTGTTTTGGATATCAATGGAGATGAAATGCATTTGTTAGGAGAAGGATATTCCGACGAAGGAAAATTACCTTTTGTAGATAAATACAATTATAAAACCGGTAAAACGGAACGCATTTATCGCGCCGAAGCAAATGAAATGTTAGAATCTTTAGTCAGTGCGGTAGATATGAAAGCAGGTAAAATTTTGGTTAGACTAGAGTCTAAAAATAAATTTCCTAATTATTATTTTCGAAATTTAAAAACGGGAAAGTTAACGGAAGTAACTGCTTTTGAAAATCCCTTCGCTGCGATCCAGGATGTGCACAAAGAAGTCATCACCTACAAAAGAGCAGATGGATTGGATCTCAGTGCCACGTTGTATTTACCCGTCGGATATGACAAAGAGAAGAAAGAAAAAATGCCGATGTTGATGTGGGCCTACCCGCGTGAGTTTAAAGACAAAGCAAGTGCCGGCCAGGTGACTTCTTCTCCCAACGAATTTACCTATCCCTGGTATGGTTCTCCAATTTTTTGGGTCAATCGGGGATACGTAGTTTTGGACGATGCAGCGTTTCCAATTATAGGAGAGGGAGATGATGAGCCCAACGATACTTTTAGAGAACAGCTGGTCGCCAATGCCAAAGCCGCAATTGATGCCGTGGATGAAATGGGGTACATTGATCGCACAAAAGTAGGCGTAGGCGGACATTCCTACGGTGCCTTTATGACGGCAAATTTATTAAGCCACTGTGATCTATTCGCCGCTGGTATTGCCAGATCCGGTGCCTATAACCGAACCTTGACTCCCTTCGGTTTTCAATCGGAAGAACGAAACTACTGGGAAGCTCCGGAAGTGTATAACACCATGTCTCCATTTATGCACGCCGATAAAATGAAGACGCCTTTACTGCTCGTTCACGGCCAAGCCGATAATAATTCGGGTACCTACCCAATGCAAAGTGAACGGTATTTTAACGCACTAAAAGGTTTAGGGGCAACGGTTCGACTGGTGATGTTTCCCAAAGAAAGTCATGGCTACGCTGCCAGAGAATCGATTATGCATATGCTTTGGGAACAGGATCAGTGGCTGGAAAAATATGTAAAGAATAAGGGAAAGGAGGTGGAGCCGTAGATACAAGGTATGCCTTGTTTCCCTTTGGTAGTATACCTGATTTTTTTGTAGCCGATTATAACCGTTTATAACGGATATAATCGGCTAATTTTATGAGAGGTAATTGGGTTTTGTAGAAGGATTCCAAGTTAATTTTTCTTTTAGGTCCGTGATCTTCAACTTTTGGTTTGGATGTTTCGATGGAAAGTGGTAGCTTGGGGTAGAGATAAATGGTGTATATGTAATTGGAGGTGGAGAGTTGGGGGTATAGAGGTGTTATCGACAATAAAATCTAAGAAATGACAATAAAAGAAATAATTTTTGATTCTTCACTCTATCAAAGATTTAAAAACGATGTTCAAATAGATGAGGATGGAGTACTTATGGATTATACACTTGACTATTTAATAGGAGAATTTAACGAACGTGTCGAGATGTATTGTACAGAATGTGACAGCCGAAGAATATTTGCTACTGATGAAGGGGTGTATTCTGATACAAGAAGAGTTTCCAATATACATTTCCCTCATACACAAATTAAGAACAAACCAAGCTTATTCAAGTCGTTCAGGTGCAGTCAGAATGAACATCACTCAATACATTATGGATTCTTAGTTGACAATACCGAATTAGTCAAAATTTCCGAATATCCCTCTAAATATGATAGCGTAAAGGACACATTTAATAAGTTCAAAAAAATTCTTGACAAATCATTCATTACGGAGTTGTCCAAAGCTGCCCAGCTTGAATCTTTTGGATACGCAATAGCTGCATTTTTATATTATAGAAGAATCTTTGAACATTTGATAATTAAGACATTCAAGGAAACAGAAATTCCACACAAAATTGCAGAAGACGAATATCGAAAAAAACGAATGGAAGATAAAATAAGCTACATAAAAGAATATTTACCCGCTTATTTTAATGATAATTCACATATTTATGGCATCTTAAGTAAGGGCATCCATGAATTATCAGAAGAAGAATGTCAAAAACATTTATCAATAGTTAAGACAATTATTTTTTTCTCACTTGAAGAAGCTTTGGAGATAAGAAACAATGAACTACGAAAAGAGGAATTTAGTAAGAAGTTAAACAAATTAAACACTGATCTTAAATAATGGAGAAAATATTTATATCGTACTCTCATGCTAACTCTAAGCAAGTTGATTTAATAGAAGAATATATTAAAAGCAATTTTGAAGTTGACATAGATCGAGACATCCGAAAAGTAAAACCACTGGATGATTTAGTCTACTTCATGCAAAAGATTAGAGAAGCAGATAAAGTAATAACTGTACTTAGTGATAGTTATTTAAAATCTGAAAATTGTATGTATGAGGTAACTGAATTAATAAAAGATGATTCATTAAGAGAGCCATTTTTAGAAAAAGTAATTCCAATTATAATCTCACCCGATGACAACCCTTTCAAAATTTATGAATTTAATACACAAAATTTATACTTAGATTATTGGCTCAAAGAAATACAAGAAGTTGAATCATTCATAAAGCAAAAGAAAATTGAAAGTGAGGAGAGTTCCTACGGGACAGCGTTTGATAAAATTATTAACAGGAATAAAGACAGAATAAAAGTTCTAATTGGAATCAACGAATCATTGGATCAATTTGTTGAAGGAGTATGTAGAGAACTTTACATAAGCTATAATGATTTAGAAAAAACTAAGTTCCAAATACTATTCGATTTATTAAGAACTAATTTCAAAAGAATTAAAAAAGAAAATAAACCAAAAGTTACATTTTCTAAAAAGAAATTGACACAGATTGTAAATCAAATTAAGCCAGCCTCCCACTCAGACCCTTCCAAACCCGAATTTCCTTTAGACAGTCCTAGGTTTCCCGCCTCCGAAACAAAAACCATGAATATTAATGGAAAGGAAGTTCTAATTAAGGATGAAAGCACAAATCCAACTGGTACTCATAAAGATAGAATGGCATGGGAGATTATAATTTATTATAGGAGAAAACTACAATCCTTAATTAACACTGAAAATGATATTATAGAAGTGCCACAACTCTCATTAATTTCCTCTGGGTCGTCTGGAATCGCCATCCAAAACTTACTAAATAGATTTGGTTTGCCACGATTAAAAATCTTAATTAAATCAGGTTTCAATAAAGATGTTTACGAAAAACTTGAGAGCATTGGTTGCGAAGTGTTTCAAAAAGATATAACGATAAAAAAACTTAAACGAAAAGAAGTGTTAGAGTTAACAGGAAACATTAATGGTATTGATGTTTCCTTTCGAGATGCTATAGATCCTGCACAAATTGAGTACTACGATTGGCTTTCCTATGAAATTTTGAATCAAAATCCTACAACGGTAATAGTTCCTTTTGGAAGTGGTGAATTATTTACAAATATTTTAAATGTCAATAGAAATGAATGTCTGCTTAATAAAAATGATAAGAGATTTACGGGCGACACAAAAATTCTAAGAAAATGCAAGTTTTTTGGAGCTACAACAACAAAGAAAGATTCAAAATACTACAAACTGTGTAGCTACTTCTTTGACTGCGAAAAATTCAATAGTGATCAAATGGAAATGTATAAACGATTGGAGGTGTGTGATTCGTCATCTAAAGTGTATGACATCGATGATGAATTTTATGAACAAGCTCAATTAGTTTCATCTAAAACAGGAATCAGTTTTGAGGCCTCAAGTTTATCAGGAATAGCATTATATCTCCAATTAGAAGAACAACTAAAGAAAGAAGAAAAGGTACTAATAGTAAACACAGGAAAGACGAAAAAAATTACTGTCGCTAATAATAGATATGACGTAATCACTCCTTCGTCGTGACTCCTCTTATAATCATCCGTTAGTGGTCTTCGGCAGGAAACTCTTCCTACAGAATAAGTGCAAAAGAAACGGAGACCGTGATTTCTCAGGTCTTTATTTATATCAACCCTGAAGTTTTTAATGATCAAGGATTACAGCAAAATCTAATAGAAGAAATTATTGATTTTACCCATAATGTAGCACCCATCAAACAATCCGCACATCAAACAATCCGCACATCAAACAATCCGCACATCAAACAATCCACCCATCCATATATCAAAGCGCCAACAACCCCATCTCCCGCACCTCCTGCATCTCCTCCCCGTACCAAAAGCCAAGAAAATCCGAAAACTCCGCAACGTACGCTTTCTCCAAATTCCCATAAGTCATCGCCATGCCCGAGTCCGCCGCGACCTGTTTTAAAAATGCAACCAACCACTCACCACGCGCCACATCCAGAATAACTTCTGCACTATTCGTTGGATTATGAAAAGAGAGAATCAACTTTTTTCCTTCCTTGGTGACCAGCGGTTCTGACCCCGTCCAAACCAGCTTCGTCGAAGGTTTCAGCTCGTACTGCGCCGGATCTTCCAATGCCCGTTCGATAAAATCAGCCGCCACCGTCGTCTCCGGAATCGGAAAATCAAACCAGTCCTGCAACGGAAATTCAAAACCAATTTCGTGCATATAATTAAAGAGTGATTTTTTTAAACCATAACTGAATTGATCGTGGTCGATCCCGGTTTGATCGGTAAAAGCCACGTCGTTATTAGCAAAAGTAATTTCGGCCAGTTCCGGAACCACCCCGTACGCCGCCGGATCCATTCCCACCGGACTATGCGCCGTCAATGCAAACTGATGCCAAAACCCGGATTGCAAAACACCCAACTCAAATAATTGCCGAACCATTTCTAGACTGTCCACCGTTTCTTGTATCGTCTGCGTCGGATAGGCGTACATCAGATAAGCGTGCACCATGATCCCCGCTTCCGTAAAATTGCGGGTGACTTGTGCGACTTGTTCCACCGTTACCCCTTTTTGAATCAGTTCCAGTAATCGGTTAGAGGCAACTTCCAAACCTCCCGAAACGGCAATGCACCCAGCGGCTTGTAACAACCGGCAAAGATCAAAAGTAAAACTTTTTTCAAAACGAATATTCGTCCACCAGCTGACCGTAATTCCTCGCCGGATGATTTCCAGTGCCAGTTCGCGCATCAGTGCGGGAGGCGCTGCTTCGTCCACAAAATGAAAACCATTTTCGCCCGTTTGCGCCATGATTGTTTCCATCCGGTCGACCAGTAATTTGGCCGCCACGGGTTGGTAATTGCCGATGTAATCCAAAGAAATATCACAGAAAGTGCACTTGCCCCAGTAACAGCCGTGGGCCATCGTCAGTTTATTCCAGCGACCGTCACTCCATAAACTATGCATCGGATTAGCAATTTCAATCACCGAAATATATTGGTCTAACAGCAAATCAGAATAGTCGGGCGTACCCGTTTTTTCTTGTGGATAATCTTTGCGAAGCGAAAAATTATTGTAGAGAACTTCCCCTCCTGCCTGTCCGGTAGGTAGGTTTTCTAATAATAAAGTTCGTTTGTAAAAATTAAAATCTGGATTGTTGGGCGTTGGATTTTTTAGATTGGAAAATAATAATTCGATGGGTAACTCTCCATCGTCCAATGTAATATAATCAAAAAATTCAAAAACCCGAATATCCGTCACGGATCGTAATTCTGTATTCGGAAAGCCACCACCCATCGCTACTTTTATAGTTGGATAATTTGATTTAATAAATTGAGCACACCGAAAAGCACTGTATAAATTACCGGGGAAAGGAACCGAAAAACAGACCAGTTTTGGTTGTGTTTTTTCTATTTTATTTTTTAAAAGTGGTAATGTTATTTGATCAATATACGTCCTTGGAGCGGAGAGCTGATCGTATAGTTCGTCAAAAGAATTAGCACTCTGGCCCAGCCGCTCCGCGTAGCGACTAAACCCAAAATTTTCGTCTACCGCTGCTTTAATAAAATCCGCAATATCTTCCAAAAATAGAGTGGCAAGGTGCTTGGCTTTATCCTGAATACCCATCTTCCCAAAAGCCCATTCCAGATCATCCGCTTGGTCAAAACGACTGGCCCGGGGCAGTAGATTTCCGGCCGCAATTTGTCGCGCCAGATTCGGATTTTTTCCTTGCAAAAATAAAATTACCTCGTCAATTAGACGAACATATATTTTACTCAGACTAAAAATTCTTAACGAGTTATCTGAACCAATTTTGCCATTTTTTTCGGCGTACGCAAACAACTCCGTTAGTCCTTTTTCAGAAAATAATTCCAGAATCACCTCAATCCCAAGATCCGCCTGAAAAGCCGTAATATTTTTAGTATTTAAAAAACCTTTCAGGTAAGCCGTCGCGGGGTAGGGCGTATTCAGCTGGGTAAAGGGCGGGGTGAGTAATAGGAGGTCTGCGTTGGTCAAAATTGTTTTTTCTTAGTATTAAAAAGTAGGATGCTCAGAAAATTTCTTACTTAGAAGGGGATGTTCCCTTAAGGGTGTTTGCGTGGTTTGGCTTCCTTCAGGCTTGCCTGCCAGATTAGGTAGGACCGATGTGCGGGTGGCCAGAGACACACTTAATTGAACGACCTCCTTAGGGGATAACATTTTCCATATATTTTCTTGCGCTCTTCGAAAGCAGGATTTATATTCTTCAAAATAACAAATAAAATTCGATAAGCTCCTGTAAAAAAAATAAAGTCTCCATAAACAACTTTATGGAGACTTTACAAAAATCTATTTTGATCTAAAAAACACAGATTATTGAACGGTCCCGGACCCACTAATCATATCAGGATTGAAGGAAACCTACTAACCAATCCACCAATCCGCACATCAAAGAATCCACACATCAAAGAATCCGCACATCAAAGAATCCGCACATCAAAAAATCCGCACATCAAAGAATCCGCACATCAAAAAATCCACGCATCAAAGAATCCGCACATCAAAAAATCCACCCATCAAAAAATCCGCACATCAAAAAATCCACGCATCAAAGAATCCGCACATCAAAAAATCCGCACATCAAAAAATCCACGCATCAAAAAATCCACCTATCTACTCAAATCCAAAAACACCCCAACCGAATAGGACGGTGCCGCCGCAATGATTTCTCCCCGAAAAGCACCGGCTGCCGAAACGGAGACGCCTACTTTTTTGGTGATATAATAACTTGCTTCAGCCCCAATACTTAAAAATTCTGCGTTATTAGCAAAGATGGAAGTACTCGTGGTCGTCTCGGCAGTTGCACCATTTTTAAAAGATTCTACCCCGATAAAACGGCCCGTTAACCATAGTTTTTCGTTGGCCAGACCAACGCCCGCCTCCAGCCCAAACCGGAGCTCGTCCGAAAAGCCTTTGGTTCGGTTATTGACACCGGTGTAGGCACTCACGTAAGCAGAAGTCTGGCCGAGCTTAAATCCGGTACCAGCGTCTACTTGCAGTATTTGGTTAAATTCTCCATCTCCAGTTTGTAAATTTTGGAGCTCTCCGGCTACCGATTTTCCCGTTGGCAATCCGAGCGTGAGCGTCAGTGCGACCGGGATTTTTGCGCCCGGTTGGGTAATCCCGTACTTAAGACCCAGGTCAAAATCACCAATCCCGTTATAGGCTTCTCCTTTCGCAATGATGTCTCCTGTGGTATTTGAAATTAAATTGTTATTGTAATTTCTACTAAAAATGGGCGCGTTGATAATTCCCGTCAGACGATCGGTAAATCCCCATTCTGCGTAAAGCGTTGTATTAAAAATACCAGAAGTTACGTTAGGATCAATTTTGCCATTGTCGGTATAATGTTGGTCAAAAACAATCCACCACTCGGCGAGTTTGAAATACCCTTTACCCTTTTTTTGTGGCCACGGACCGCCCGCAAAAAGACTACCGGAAAACAATACGATCAGTAAAATAACTATTGAAATATTTTTCATAATAAATTTTTTAAGCTTACGAAATACACACCTGCCTGCCGGTCAGGTAAGTTGAAGACTGCCGTCGGGCAGGCCTCTGCGTCTTAGCGATCTCTGCGAGAAATACACTTTATAGAGCAGACGTACCACATCTAATCGGTTATCTCACCATCCCCCACTTTGATATTAAATGGCTTACAGAAATAAAGTAAATATTGATAATCACTGACTCCTGTGTTTGGGATTTCGTAGCTGTGTGCGCCATTAAAAACTTCGACGGGACCGATCTCCAGAGCATCTGCCGTGGTCGTAGGATTGTTCGTCAAATAAATATATAAACCTGGCAGATTGGCCGAAGCGCGATAATCTTCGGCCACTTCGATGAGTAGATTACCGTTCACTTCCTGAAACGTGAAATTTCCTTCGAGCGTGTAGGAACTGGTCGTTCGAATCGTTCCTGATTTTTCTTCAATTGTGATTACCGTATTGTCGCCCACGGTAATATCCATCTGATCAGAAATCGTAATTCCTTCTTCTGTTTCAAATGAAACAGTAATGGTTGCCGTTCCTGCACTAATGGCCTGCACCAATCCAGTTGAATTGACGGTGAGCATTTCGGGACGGTCGCTATTCCACATGAAAGCTTGCGTTTCTTCTTGGCCTACATTATTGAGGTACATGGCTTCCAGCTGAAATTCGGTACTTATTTCGATCGTATCAATTGAGGAAATAAATCTTAAAACCGGATCCACCCGATCGTCGATAAAATCATCTTGTACACAACTAGTAACCAATACTACCAAAAGGAAGAAAGGAAAAGATACTTTTAGGTATTTCATTTTAAGGTCTTTAAAATTTAGTAAAGACCTAGAATGAAATCTAAATCTTAAATGTTTTACCAGGTTAGGGAAATTAGTCTTTGAGGTATTTCAGCGGACATATGCGAAGGGAGACCAATCGGTGTTTGTATATCTTCCGTCATTTTCTCAACAAAACCGTGAAGGACTATTTTAAAACAACTTCTATATTTAATGAATGGTTCGGTAGTTTTTTAAAGTTGTCATTAATTATAGAATTAGTCACCATTGATAATAAATAATACACAAAAGCTTCTTCCTATTCTCCCAGTCGAAGACCGAATCGAAGGCCGAAACTAAAAGTTTCAAGACCACTTTTTTCGCCTTCAGAAATTATTGGTGAAGAAATTAAATTCAGACTTTCTGTCAAATCTTCCCATTCTGCTCCAAAATGACGACGGAAGCGCAGCATCGGCGTAATGGTAAGTAAGTCACTCAGTCCAATATCAACCCCGACTCCTAATCCAAGCGATAGAATCAGAGAGGAATTAGACGGATCTCCGCTAATCCCTTTGATGGAAGAAGTAGCATAACTCAAGCCCGGTGAAACTTCTACGTAAAATCCTTTTTTTACAAAATTACCATCCTTTGAGAAGGTAGGACAATCACAATCGCCCGCCAGATCGAATATATAAAAATGGGTATTGGCAAACAAACTGATTTGCTGATGGCGCAACGTTGTTGTATTATCAGACCAATCTACCGAATACCGTGCATAGTTTAGTTCCGGAAAAAACTCCACCCGCGCCTCTTTTAATCGAAACCAACGGTCAATACCTACCGCAAAACCAGATTCTATCGGTGCGGCATCCGGTAATTCAGAGGATTGAATCAACCCTTCCCAATCCGAAGCCGAAAAAGTCTGATAACTGGCGTTAATCCCGTACTGAGCGGAAAGGGTAGGCATCATTAAAAAAGAAAGAAAGAGAATAACGAGAAGCTGCTTCATTTTTTTAAATTTTGGTGACTGATTTGTAAAACTACAATTTCTAAGGATGTAACGTAACTAAAGTCCGCTAAATTTCCATCGCCCTAAAATGAGGTGTTCGGGACTGTTCCCTAAAGTGTGTCAGCGCGAAAGCTTTCCTTTAGGCCTGCCTCCCGAATCAGGAGGAACACAAGGTGCGGGATGGATGAGCTAATGAATTAGCGAACCCGTAGGGACGGGAGGCCACACACTTGGTTGTACAGTCTCGGTGTTCAACCATCGCAACGCCTCAACCAGCCCAGCGCCTCAATCCCCCACTATTTCAACAAATTAAATTACTTTTGCGCCATGAAAGCCCGTACGCTCAAAAAAGACAAAGTCAATGTGATTACCCTCGGTTGTTCCAAGAATTTGGTAGACTCCGAAAACCTGATCACCCAACTGCGTGGTAATGATTACCAGGTGGTTCATGATAGTAACGATGAAGACGCTAACGTCATCGTGGTTAATACCTGTGGATTTATTGATCTGGCTAAAGAAGAGTCGGTCAATACCATCTTGCAATACGCAGCGCTAAAGACGAAAGGCGACATTGATAAGCTTTACGTAACGGGCTGTTTGTCACAGCGTTATAAAGACAAACTGGAAGAAGATATTCCCGAGGTAGATGCCTTTTTTGGTACCTTGGAATTGCCCGGGCTACTCGCTAAATTTGACGCAGACTATCAACACGAACTGATCGGCGAACGAATCACTACTACGCCACAGCATTATGCCTACCTTAAAATTTCCGAAGGCTGTAATCGAACTTGTTCTTTTTGTGCCATTCCGCTGATGCGGGGCAAACACGTTTCCCAACCCATCGAAGCCCTCGTAAAACAGACTAAAAATCTTGTTCGCACCGGCGTAAAGGAAATTATGCTGATTGCTCAGGAACTCACGTATTACGGGTTGGATTTATATAAAAAAAGAGCGTTGACCGATTTACTGCGCGCACTATCCGACGTGGAAGGACTTGAGTGGATTCGACTACATTATGCGTATCCAAGTAAGTTTCCGGAAGATATCTTCGATGTGATGGCCGAACGCAAGAATATTTGTAATTATCTGGACATACCGTTACAGCACGCTTCGGATACCGTTCTGGAAAGAATGCGTCGGCAGATAACTCGTAAAGAAATGGTGGATTTGATGATGCTGGCGCGGAAACGGGTTCCCGAAATCGGGATTCGTACGACCTTCCTGGTTGGTTTCCCTGGAGAGACGGAAGAGGAGTTCGAGGAACTTTGTGATTTTGTCCGGGAAATGCAATTTGAAAGGGTAGGGGTTTTTCAATATTCTCACGAAGAAAATACGTCGGCCCATAATCTGCCGGATGATGTTCCTGCGGAAGTAAAAGCAGATCGGGCCAACCGCTTAATGGAGATTCAACAACATATTTCTTTTGATAAAAATCAGGCAAAAATCGGGCAAACGATGCGCGTACTTTTTGATCGGAAAGAAGGAGAATACTTTGTCGGCAGAACCGAATACGATAGCGTAGAAGTAGACAACGAAGTGCTGGTTCCAGCCGCCGATAATTTTGTTAGAATTGGTGACTTCGCCATGATAAAAATGACCGATGCAACGGAATATGATTTGTTCGGAGAGCTGGTTGATTAGTGCTCTTTTATTGTGGAGTAGTAATCGGTTAATTAGTTAATTAGTGCTCTTCTATTGTGGAGTAGTTAATCGGTTGATTAGTATTCTACGAAAAAAGAGGGAGTGTTCAGAAAAGTGTGTCAAAAATATTTTTTAACTTAGAAAAAAATTAGACACATGTCAAAGAAGCAGAAAAAAAGCGAAAAAACAAATTTCGATTATGCTGAGTTTGAGCGTCAAGCTCTAGCAGGTATAAAAAA
>CALLLR010000228.1 GCA_938008185.1 uncultured Saprospiraceae bacterium | reverse complement strand
TGGTAATTAATTTTCCCCTTATCTTTTCCCATTCTCCGGCTTTTCCCTCCGGCAAGTACCAATCCGTTCAATACGGGTAAATTATTTTTTAGCGATTCTTTTAAAAAACGCACAATCGTAGAAATATCGGTAATTGAACAGATTGGAATTTTTTCCAGGTTTTGTTCTGCTAATGCCTCGCGTAAATAATCTGGAATTTCGCTTATCCCTTCGGTCAATAAAATCATAATAACTTCGGTTAAACGATCCAGTTTTTTTTGTAACGATTTTTCTTTTTTAGGATCAATAACCAGAATCTGCTGCTTTGCTAAGAAATGATTTCCATTGACAAGAACCGCGTCTTCGCCGTTGAATATATTTCTATATTGAAAAAAATTCAAGGCTCCTTTACGATCAAAACGGTGGAAATCTATTTTGTCGGTATATTGTTGAGTCGTACCCGCTGTAAAGGGCGATTGATCTTTGTTCGAATTTTCCGTTTCGTTTGCGTGATCTGCATCGACGTAACCAATTCTAAAATCATTGGATAAAGACTTAATTATTTTTTGAGAAAGTTGTTGAATAATATTACAAGGAGTTCCGATGATGGCCCATTCTTGTCGGTGAAAATTTCCGTAGTTCGGACGAGTCAGTTTTGTATGTTTTTGGTGTTTTTTCATGGTCTATTTTTTGGTGGTAGTTTTAGAATAATCGAAATCACTTTTACCGCCCGTCTTCTTTAATAATCTGGTTTCTTTAATTACAATATTGTGCGACATCGCTTTACACATGTCATAAATTGTCAACGCTGCAACCGACGCACCCGTGAGTGCTTCCATTTCAACGCCTGTTTTTGCGGTTAGGCTAGCAGTACAATGAATCACTATTTCCTCCTTGTCGTTGACCGAAATGGCTACTTTGCAATTGTCCAATCCCAGGGGATGACATAGTGGGATTAGATCACTGGTTTTTTTTGCTGCCATAATTCCAGCCAGGATAGCGGTCTGAAATACAGGTCCCTTTTTAGTTTGAATGTCTCCCCTGGCCAGTTGTGCGATGATCGCTTCATTTACTACAATAATACTCTGTGCAGTAGCGGAACGCTTTGTTATTTTTTTTTCACCCACGTTGACCATTGAGGGGTTACCCTGGTTATCCAGGTGAGTTAGTTGATCACTCATTTGTTTTAAAATTATATTGTTTTAAGATTGGTTATCCACCGATCGTGGCCATCGATTCGCTGACGGATTGGCCGCCCCGACGATTTTTTTCGGCCTCAAAACCGTCCCTGGCCCGGTGACTCAGCGCGTTTAAAAACAAAGCACGGATTTCCGCGTCGCTTGCTTCGGCTCTGATAAAATCTCTTACATTAAATACGCCACTATCATAAAGGCAGGTTTTTAATAATCCCGTTGGGGTAAGTCGGATTCTATTACAAGTACCACAAAAGGTGCGACTGTAAGCGGCAATGATTCCCACCGTACCAGGATGACCGGGTATTTGATAATTTGCGGAAGTAGAGAATGCTGAATCGGGTATTTTTTTCAGGTTTGGATAAACCGTTTTTATTTTTTCTAAAATTTTATGATGATTCCAGAGACTGAGGTCGTGATCCGCTCCACTACCATTAAAAGGCATTTCTTCAATAAAACGAACACCCACCGGATAGTCTTTGGTAAGATTCGTCATCGGAATAATATCATCCGTATTCTTACCGCTCATGACGACGGCGTTTATCTTAGTGGTAATCCCATGTTTAAGGAGTGCATGAAATGTCTTCATGACTTCGGGCAAAACATCGCGGCGGGTAATATCAAAAAATCGTTGCTGATCCAAACTGTCAATGCTTAGGTTGACCGACTTAATGCCTATTTTTTTAAGTTCGGGAACTAATGGAGCCGTGACGGTTCCATTGGTAGTTAAATGGACATCCCGAATACCAGGAATCTGACAAATCGTCGCTAGAAATTCGATCATGCCCTTCCGGACAAAAGGTTCTCCTCCGGTGATCCTGATTTTCTCGATACCTAATTTCGCTAATACGCTGATGAGCCGGACCATTTCTTCGTAGGAAAACAGTGCCGATTTTTCTACATATTTAATCCCGTTTTCGGGCATACAATAAAAGCAGCGCAGATTGCAGCGATCCGTTACCGCCAGTCGCAAATAGTTAATGATCCTTCCGTGATTATCGTACAGCATATTTTTTCACCACTTGGTATGGGTGTTTGAGTAAAGTTACAATAAAATAAAGAGTAAATTTTACGTATGTTATTTTTAACTCTGTCACGATTGCATTTTGCAATATCACAATACCTAAAAGCTTTGGCTTATAATTTGTATTAAGCAAAGCCTTAACATCCCTCTTATCCCTCCTATCTGTTTTCTCCCCATTAACTTTCCTCTCATAAGAAGGTTTTTTTATTCTGTAAAATAGCCTTATTGACCAATTCCGAAAATTGTAACTATGTACCTGAAATTTACTCACAATGCCTGCCTTTTTACTTTTATTTTGCTCTCTTTCTGTACTTTTTTACAAGCACAGACCTTAGAATATGGAGATGCTACGACTGCTTCCATTAGTACCGTCGGAGAAATAGATACCTATACTTTTAACGGAAATGCCGGAGATATCATCCGTATCAGGATGCGTGGTTCTTCCCAGGGAGTTGATGGTTGTTTTAAGTTATTGAGTCCAGTGGGAGCTTTGCTATCCGAAGAATGTGATGATGGAGGCATCGTTCAATTGACGGCCTACGAATTACCGGCTACTGGTAGCTATTCGATCATTGCGCAAGACCATAATGATAATGATACGGGAGATTATGGTTTATCACTGGAGGTTTTAAATCGGACAGATGGAGTTACTATGGTAAACTGTGGAGACGATATACTATCCAGTTTAGATAACTGGACAGAAGTAGATCTTTATGGTTTGGAATGTGTCGCCGGAGATCAGCTGATGATTCAGATGCGTAGTACCTTATCCAACGTGGAATGTCGTTTAGAATTAATTGATCAGGCGGGTAGTACCATTGCCACTGAGGTTACTCAAACAGGATTGGCAACAATCGCTGCATTTACAATTCCTACAGATGGTCGTTACGTGATCGCTGCCTACGATGGTAACGGAAATGATTTGGGAACTTATGGAATCGCTTTTCAGCTATTAAACGATGCCGCCTGCGCTACGTCAATCGAATGTGGTACTACTATTAATAGTAGTTTTAGTCAAGTAGCAGAAATAGATGCTTATACCTTAAACTGTGTGGCTGGTGATCAATTGATAATCAGAGCAACTGATCTGAGTGACGCTCTAGAACCTAATCTTATTTTTTGTGATAACACTGGAACGGAGCTGGTAACTACGATAGATGCTGAAACAGCCGAGATCAATTATAATGTTCAAAATTCTGGATCATACAGTCTGATTGTGAGAGATGACAAAGGGAATGATACAGGAGCATATGCGCTGTCTTTACAAGTGGTAAATAGTGTTGGCTGCGCAAAATATCTGGATTGTGGAGAGAATACTTTTAGCACTACACTCGACGAAGAAAATGAAGTAGATGTATATTCTTTTAAAGCAGACGAAGGCGAAATCATCAACGTGCAGATGCGTGGATATTTAAACGGTATTGATGCTTTTCTTAAAATATATGATACAGCTGGTAACTTACTTGCTTCTGATTACAGCAACGGTTCGATGGCAAAAATAAACGGGCTGGTAATTCCTGCAGAAGGTCTTTATACAATCACTGCGGAAGATCGTAACGGTAACGATACGGGAGAGTACGGCTTCTCTTTGCAAAGAGTACACTTGGATCTTTGTCCTACCAACCTAAGTTGTGACAATAGTGCTGCTAACGGAATGATCGAATTTTTTGCGGAGATGGACCTATACGAATTTACGGCGGAGGCGGGGCAAATTGTTAGCTTTGAAATGGCAGAAATAGATGCAGCGCTCGAACCGATGATCCGTTTTTACGCACCCGATGGAACACTTTTAATCGAGGAGCATAAATCGTTTCACGTAGATGTGACCGATTATATCTTACCCCAGACTGGTCGTTATACGTTGGTTTGTTTAGATAAAAATGGAAATGATACCGGAGCGTATATGCTGGATTTTGACTTAAATTTTGAAAATGGTACGTCTGTTTGTTCTACCTGTAATGATGACATTCAGAATGGAACAGAAACCGGAGTTGATTGTGGAGGTCCGGATTGTCTGGAGTGTTGTCCAGGTGCTGGAACAGCTTGCGATGATGGAGACGCCAATACTTTTAACGATGTAGCGGATGGTAGCTGCGGTTGCGCAGGGGAAATCTGTCCCACTTCCAATGTGCAATGCACGGTTTGTCCAGCAGATTTAGTACTTAAATGCTCCGAGTTAGGAGCCAGTTCTTCAGTGTCTGATCTGCCAATGCCAATTAGTGTAGCCGGTGGTGGATATGATATGACTTTCCAGTTTGCGTCGCCCATTGCAGACGGTGGTAACTGCCAGATCAATAGCATAAAATTTGACAACGGATGTGTGGGTATTCGTACGGCCTGCTGGAATGAAACAGTTAAAGTGACTCCTGATTACCTTACTTGTCAGGGGCCCTTACCGGAGCTACCATTTACCGTTACCTTCAACGACGAATTGAGTATTTATTTTAATGAGAATGGAGAGCCATCTGAGTCCTCCAATAGCAGTGCAATTGCTGCTAATGCACAAGTGCAAAATTGGCTGACCGCTAGTCTCAATAGTGTCGTTTGTAATGTACAGAATTTTTCGAATGACTTTGATCCTTCCATTTTTGACGCAGTTTGTGATGGCGTCAATTCGGCGGAAGAAGTTAGCCAACTGGTTAATTTTAGATGGATAGACTTGTGTAACAATGAAGTTACTTGTCAGGCGTTACTTACGATTGTTAACGATAATGAGCCTCCTTGTCCAGCAGCCGGAACCTCTTGTAATGACTTTAATCCAGCCACCGAAAATGATATACAAGATGGTAACTGTAATTGTATTGGAACGGTTATCCCACCAGCTCCTTCAGAATGTGATCGACTTGATTTATCTGCCTATCAGCCGGTGTCTTACGGAAATGGTGATCGAGGTAATATTCAGGTTATCGAAGATGATCATGGATTTTTAATAAATAATAATGCCTGGAAAGCGATTCCATTTGAATATACCATTACGGCGGATACCAAACTGGAATTTGAATTTATGAGCAGTCAGGAGGGAGAAATTCACGGAATTGGTTTTGAAAATAATCTTTCTACTGCTTCCAGTGCTGGATTTTTATTCCAGCTTTATGGGACGCAATCAAATTTTGGTCGTCAGGATTATAATGATTACGCAGAAGAGGGAATTTACAAAAGATACATTATTCCTGTTGGACAATTTTATACTGGCAATGCTAGCTATATGACTTTTGTAATGGACGACGATGCTGCTCCAAGGGATGGGAATAGTCTATTTAGAAATATCAAAGTATACGAAGGAACCTGTGCGGATGAGGAGGCCACCATAACGGGGTGTGGAACTGGAAGTATTTCCCGTGATGTTTGGTTAGATATTCCTGGTTATGATTTGAATAGTATTCCGTGGAATTCTACGGCGGATATTTCAGATGAAATGACCAAGTTTGAAGCACCGATTGATGTGTATGATCATTACGGTACCCGAATGAGTGGCTATATTTGTCCACCACAATCTGGAAATTATATTTTCTGGATTTCTAGTGATGATCAGGGAGAGCTTTGGTTGAGTACCGATGCCAGTCCTGAAAATGTACGATTGATTGCGGAGGTTGTTGGCTGGACTTATCCTCAGGTTTGGGATAAATATACGGGACAACAATCAATTGAAATTTATCTCGAAGCTGGTCAACAGTATTATGTTGAAGCATTTCAGAAAGAACACGAAGGACTGGATAATCTGGCGGTAGGCTGGCAATGGCCAAATGGAACGATGGAACGCCCAATACTGGGAGCGCATTTATCACCGTTTACTGGAGCTAGAACGCAAAGTGTAGGAGATGATCCGACGGGGAATATCAACGATATTTCTGCAACGCCAACGACCAACTCAGTGAATAGCAATTCTACTATGGTAGAGATCAATATTTATCCAAATCCGGCAACGGATGGGATCAATGTGGAGGTAGCAGCCTTTTTGGGACAGGATATTTCTTTGCAAATTACCAATAGCTTCGGTCAGCCAATTTATCAGCAATCCTACGACGGATTGAGTCAGTCAGTGCTGCAAGTAGATATGACTAGCGCCACGGTGATCAATGGACTGTATAATGTATTGATTACGGGAGCGGATGGAGTGAGCGTAACGGAATCGTTCTTAATTATTGAATAACTTCGTATTTGGGCCAAAGTCTTTAAATTTAATTTGTCTCCGTACTTATTGTTCTCATATAAAAACGAATAAATTATAGAATCTCTGGCGTCTAACAACGTCGGAGATTTTTTTATTTTTCAAATTATTGTAGCCAACGGAATAAGCCTCAATGCCTTACTATTTTAGATACGCTAAGTCTGAGGGGCTGCTAATCAGCGTTATAATTTAGTTAAATCCTTTGCTTCTCTATTTTATAGAGAACATTTTTACTGAAAATTGGTATATTATGATATGTTTTAGCAGAAGCAATAGGCCGCTGATCTGTCTGTTAAAGGTAATAATTGAAAGATAATTCATTGTTTTGCCAATATATGCAACCTAAATATTCGTTAATAGTCTGTTCTAATAAGCATTTGGTGCTTTAATTGTACTTAAAAACATTCACACACTACATACTCCTTTTAAAAAATAAAACTCATGAAATTTAAAGGCTCATTATTCTTTTCGCTTATTGCTCTTTTGGGAATGGCGATACTCGTAGGTTTTTATGCTCCTCCGGTTGACAATACCGAAAAAGAAGCGATGTTAATGCACCGGATGATCGGTGGACTCAATCAGTTACACTATAATCCCGTAGAGATTAATGATGAATTTTCCAAAAAAGTATTCAAAGATTATTTGGATCGTATAGATGGAGGACGACGCTGGGTAACGCAGGAGCAGATCAATCAGGTAGCTTCTTTCGAAACCTTGCTCGACGACGAAGCCGCAGCTGGTACCTATCAATTTTTTGATAAGTCTCTGGTTATGCTGGATGAAGGGATTGCAAAAGCAAGAACTTATTATCCCGAAATTCTGTCAAAGCCTTTTGATTTTACCAAATCAGAAAATCTGGAATTGGATCTTAAGAAAAAAGCATTCGCTAAAAACGATGCGGAATTAAAAGAATACTGGGAAAAATCACTCAAATATGATGTGATGACCAAGTTGGCCAGTAAATTACGGGGTCAGAAGGACGGTGACGAAAAATTGGTTGGAAAGACCCAGGCAGAGCTGGAAGCGGACGTAAGAAAGGCTGTTCTGAAAAATCATGATGACCTTTTTAAAAGAATTGATCAACTGAAACGTTCCGACCGCTTGAGTGATTATCTTAACTCAATTGCCAGCTTGTATGATCCGCATACCGTTTATTTTGAGCCAAAAGACAAAGAAGATTTTGATATCAGAATGTCCGGAACGCTCGAAGGTATTGGTGCTCAACTAAGAGGTGAAGACGATTATACAAAAGTGATCCGTATCATTCCCGGTGGACCCGCCTGGAAGCAAAAAGAATTAGAAGCCAATGATCTGATTATGAAAGTACGCCAGGACGGAGAGGAAGAAGCACTTGACGTGACGGGTATGAGACTGGATGAAGTGGTAACCTATATTCGTGGAAAAAAAGGAACAAAAGTTATTCTTACCGTCAAAAAAGAAAACGGAGAGATACAAGAAATAATGATTACCCGAGATGTCGTTGTTTATGAAGAAAGCTATGCTAAATCGGTGATTCTGGACTATCCTGGTAAAATGGAAAATGTAGGCTACATTAAGTTGCCACAATTCTACGCAGATTTTAATCGTCGTGGCGGTCGTAGTTCAGCTACGGATATTGGTAAAGAATTAGAAAAATTAAAAGCACAAAATGTCAATGGAATTATCCTTGATTTAAGAAATAATGGAGGTGGATCTTTACGAGATGTACAAAAAATGACGGGCTACTTTATCGAAGAAGGGCCGATTGTACAGGTGAAGTCTCGGGATCGTGACCCGGATATTTTAGAAGATAGTGATTCTCGTGTACAGTACGACGGACCACTGATCGTAATGGTAAACTCTTTTAGTGCTTCGGCTTCTGAAATTTTAGCGGCGGCTTTACAAGATTACGGAAGAGCAATCATCGTCGGTAGCAAGTCTACTTTTGGAAAAGGAACGGTACAAAGATTTTTTGATCTGGATCGTGGTTTACCAAGTAGTTCTGATATTACTCCGCTGGGTGAGGTGAAATTGACCATTCAGAAATTTTATCGTGTCAATGGGGGTTCTACTCAACTGAAAGGAGTAGTGCCAGACATCATTATTCCGGACCGTTATCACTTTATCGAAGTAGGAGAACGGGAGTACGAAAAAGCGTTACCGTGGACCGAGATCAAGCAGGTACCTTACAGTCAAAATGTAACGAGCCTCGACAATTTGCCCGCCGTTAAAAAAGCGAGCGAAGCGCGAATCGCAAAAAGCGAAATCTTTAATGCAGTACTAGAAAATGCGAAGCGTTTGAAGGAGCAAAGTGATGATACAAATTACACACTGAAGCTTTCTGAATTTCAGGCAGATCAGGCCGAAAGAAAAGAAGCGGGTGATAAATTTGCGGAGTTATTTAAGCCCATCGATGGACTTTCTGTCAAAAATCTGACTGCAGATATGGAGAGTATTACAATGGATACGACGAAGATTGCCAGTAACGAAGAATGGATGGAAAGTATCAAAGAAGATGCTTATCTGGAAGAAGTACTTTACATCATGAGCGATATGACCGCAACGCAAGGTAGTCGCGCACTAGTACCGGTTAATCCACGTAAAAACAAGAGTAAAAATAATTAATGTTTAAGTAATAATGTTTTCGAATAAGTGCATTTCCTGTTATGGGGAATGCACTTACTTGTTTAAATAATCCTTTTTAACAAAACCAAAAATAATCTTTTCCCCGCTGCTTGTTTTTTCTTTTTAAAAATTTTTCTATTTCTTTTCTTGCAGATGGAGTCGCCACCGCAATCCCAATTGTCCAGTCCTTTTTGGAATCCAGTATTTCGGTTGAAGTTAGTATTTGATCGTAAATATTAATGCCCTGTTTTTTAGGATTGTTTGTTATCCAATGAAAAGGGATACCATGTTTTAGGCAATAACGGGCCATAAATTTTCCCTTTTTTCCGGCTCCCCAAATCACCAAAGGGCGGCTGGAATCGTAATGTAATTTAATAAACCAATATAATTTTAGCTCCAAATAATATTGATCCGCATAAATGGGATTATTCCGCGAAGTACGATCAGGATGGTCGCGCCAAAGGTGAACCGTTTCCGGAATACCGGTTATCTTAAAACCTTGTTCGTAAAATCTAAAACAAAGATCGTAATCCTCCGGATAGCGATTGGCGTCAAAAGCACCCGCTGAGATTAAGTCCGCCCGATGAATTAACCAGGCTGGAGAAGGGAGTACGCACTCTCGGTATAAATCCTCAAAATGCGATTGGTGATGTACCAGGTGATTAAGCCATTTTTGGTATTTTTTATAACCATCTCCCAGGTCTGTCTCGGAAAAATAAGCCACCGTTCCCGTAATTACGTGCCCCGGTCCCTGTTCAAGTAATGCTTCGTGTAGGTGTGCGAGTTTATCAACGGGCATTAGATCATCCGCATCCATACGAGTGATGAAATTCCCTTGACTGTGTAAGAATGCCAAGCGAAGGGCTGGAATAATTCCTTTTTCAGTACTATCAAAAAGCTGAATCCGAGGATCGGTCGCCGCAAATCTGGCCAGGATTCGAGCGGAATCATCCGTAGAATGATCATTTACGGCCAATAATTCCCAGTCATTAAAAGACTGTTCCCGAATGGATTCAAGACAAGCTTCGAGATAAGGAGCGGCGTTAAAAACGGGCAGAAGAATTGAGATCATTTGCGCATAAGTTAAGTCTGGAAGTTAAAAGAAGATAAAGTCGCTTATTTCAGATTTTCTATTTAAAAAATTGGGTTTAAATTCTGTCCTTTCCGTATAAAAATACTATCTTTGCATCGTTTTTAAGAAACCAACGACTGTTAACATTAGACAATTATAATTAATACAAAAGGATTATGGCAAATATTGGTAAAATTACTCAAGTCATCGGCCCCGTTGTGGACATTAGCTTTGCTGGCGAAAATTCAGAATTGCCAGAGATTTTAAACGCATTATCGATTAAGCGCGAAACAGGTGAAACCCTCATTCTGGAATGTCAGCGTCACTTAGGTGAAGATAGCGTACGTGCGATTGCGATGGACTCTACGGATGGTTTGGTACGTGGTATGGAAGTAAAAGATGATGGAAAGCCAATTAGTATGCCCGTTGGAAATCAGATCATGGGACGTTTGTTTAACGTAGTAGGAGAAGCGATTGATGGAATAGGGGAAGTACCCAAGGGAGACGATGCGATGCCGATCCACCGTAAGCCACCTGCCTACGACCAATTATCGGTAGAAACAGAAATTCTATATACTGGTATCAAAGTAATTGATCTGATTGAGCCTTATCCTAAAGGTGGAAAGATTGGATTATTTGGTGGAGCTGGAGTAGGAAAGACGGTATTGATTATGGAGTTGATGAATAATATTGCGAAAGGTTACGAAGGTATTTCAGTGTTTGCTGGAGTAGGAGAGCGTACCCGTGAAGGGAACGATTTGCTGCGGGAGATGATCGAATCAGATGTAATTAAATACGGTGATGCTTTTACTCATAGTATGGAAGAAGGTGGCTGGGATTTATCCAAGGTAGATAAACAAGCATTAAGCACTTCGAAAGCTACGCTGGTATTTGGACAGATGAACGAACCTCCTGGTGCACGGGCACGAGTAGCCTTATCAGGATTGACGATTGCGGAATATTTCCGAGATGGTGATATGAATGATCCAACCGGTGGTAAGGATATTCTTTTCTTTATTGACAATATCTTCCGATTTACCCAGGCGGGTTCTGAGGTGTCAGCCCTGTTGGGACGAATGCCTTCGGCGGTAGGATATCAGCCAACACTGGCGACGGAGATGGGACTGATGCAGGAGCGAATTACTTCTACCAAGCGAGGTTCTATTACTTCGGTACAGGCGGTATATGTACCTGCGGATGATTTGACGGATCCGGCACCAGCCACCACATTTGCTCACCTGGATGCGACGACGGTACTTTCCCGTAAAATTGCTTCTTTGGGTATCTATCCAGCGGTGGACCCACTGGATTCTACTTCTCGTATTCTGGATCCAAAAATTATTGGAGATGATCATTACGATACGGCTGAAGCAGTAAAGCAGATTTTACAGCGATACAACGAATTATTGGATATCATTGCGATTTTGGGGATGGAAGAACTTTCGGAAGAAGATAAGCAGGTGGTACACCGAGCACGTCGTATTCAGCGTTTCTTATCACAGCCGTTCCACGTTGCGGAGCAGTTTACTGGACTAGAAGGTGTTCTGGTACGAATCGAAGATACGATCAAAGGATTCAAAATGATTCTGAACGGAGAAGTGGATCAGTATCCAGAAGCAGCTTTCAATCTCAAAGGAACCATTGAGGAAGTAATCGAAGAAGGTAAGCGTATCCTCGCGGAAGTGGCATAAGATTGATAGATTTTTAGAAATAAAAAATTATTACAATGAATATAAGCGTATTAACTCCGGACCAAACGATTTTTGAAGGACCCATTAAGTCTTTAAAAGTACCTGGCGTCGGAGGAGCTTTTGAAATCCTGCGTGGACACGCCGCGTTGGTATCTGCGCTCAAAGGTGGATCAGTTCGAATTATTGAGGAAGATGGTACGCGAAAAGTATTTGCAATCGAAAAAGGCTTCGTAGAAGTATTAAACGATAATATCTCCTTACTCGTACAAGGTGTGGTGACGCAGGAGATGTAAAAAAATAAGTCATTTTGTTAAAGGGCAGCGTCGGACAGATGTTGCCCTTTTTTTATTCGAGGGGCGAGAGGGTTCTTCTCCCAACGGTATAGCAATGTAGGGCAGAAGGCATATAGTCAAATGTAACCAAATTGAGTCATTTAGAATCAATCGTTTGATCTTATATGACCTTAAAATGCATTTTAAGGTAATTTAACTAAGAATAACACATCTAAATTGAAATGCTAATTCATGAATTGCCTCTATGAGTAGCGAATACTCGCCCATTCCTCCCGAATACTAAAACCCACCGTTCTCTACCGCGAATTACCCGCACCTTGCAAGTACAATCTATTTTTCATCACTAAAATCAAAAAAAATGAAAAGGTACCTGCATCTTGGAATCGCCCTTACCATCTTAACCCTCACTTTCGCTGGCGTCTTGATTTATTATAAAATTAAACACGATAGAGTTGCTGCTAAATTATCTCAAACGATCAATCCAGACGAAGTTTCTCCACTCAGTTTTGATCAGGTGCACCAGCATACCTTGACACAAATTCGACTCGGCGATGGGGTACCAATGGGCATGCAACTGGCCGTGCGCTGGAAAATCGAAAACGAGGAAAACTTTAAAACGCAGTTTCCATCGGTAGATGATTATTACCAAAAAATAATTGTACCGCGTTGTTTTGAGATTACGAGCACCGTATCTAAT
>CALLLR010000227.1 GCA_938008185.1 uncultured Saprospiraceae bacterium | reverse complement strand
TTTGATTCTTCAGATGGAAAGGAAAGAAGTTTAAACGATTCTTGTGATTGGTTAGAGGAGCATTGTGGTATAAGTATGACGAAACAATCTTTGGATGAAAGATACAATACAGATGCAGTCACATTTATGCGTGGATGTTTTAATCGAGTTATGAATCAGATGAATCAAGAAAATTCACAACAAATATCAGGCTTAAGATTTTCAAAAATTCAACTCACAGATGCTACTTCCTATAAAATTCCACCAAATCTGTCTACCTTTTATCGAGGCCATACCAAGGGAGTAGATGCAGTTGTTAAGATGCACTTTAATTATGATTTATTGAGTGGGCAAGTAGAAGATTTATTGATCACAGAAGGCGTCTCTAACGACCATTTATACAAGTTTGGAGTCTCTGAAAAGATTGATCCTAAAGCTTTATATATCAGGGATTTAGGTTATTTTAATCATGATTATTTAGCTAGTATAATGGAAGGAAAAGGTAAGTTTTTAAGTCGTGCCAAGTCAAATTCAGTGTTTAGTAAAAAGAATGATGATGGCAAATTTGAAAGAATGAATGTGGAAGATTATTTGCCTGCGCTAGGAGAAACGATAGATTTGCAAGATATATATTTAGGTTCAAAGAAGAAAAAAAATAAAGTACGACTTATAATACAAGCTGTACCGGATGAGGTAGGAAAAGAAAGGTTAAGACGACTTAAAGCAAAAAAGGTACAGCATAAGAAATGGAATTTAACTCAACAAGCTATGGATATGTGTTGGTTTAATGTTTATGTGACCAATGCGACTGCCGAAGAATTACCAAGCTCAATGGTTAGACTGGTTTATAGTCTACGCTGGCAAATTGAGCTAGTATTTAAAATATGGAAATCAGTTTTTAAGATTGATAAAATAAAGAAGATGAGTATATTTAGGTTTGAATGCTACATATATTCCAAGTTAATTGCTATTTTATTAACATTACGTATTCAAAATAAAATAGGTCAATTTTTATGGGAAGAAGAGGAGTTTGAAATTAGCCCGATGAAAGCAGCAAAATTGATAAAAAAAAAACTGATTGAACTGATGCAGATTTTGTCAAAGGGGAAAGCTGCCTTAACAAATTGGCTGAATAAAATGGCAAAATTACTGTATAAAAGAGCAAAAAAGAGGTTCGACAAGTTAGAGGAGAGCCTCCAAAACTATCTCCTATGAAAATTATTCATTCGTTAGCCTGACGGCTATGGAGCAGACTCACTGATCCACCAGTTAACTAATCCACCAATAAACTAATCCACCAACAATGTTCACTACCTTACCACAACGCTTTCGCAATTTCGGCCTCCCGGTGGATGTCCGGGCGCTACTGCTTTTACAACGGTCGATGGAGAAAGGACTAGTGAAAACCCTGGGCGATATTTACATCGTGTTACGGGGAATTGTGGTGAAGGATCCAAAAATGATGGGGCCTTTTACACGCGCTTACTACGACTATTTTTTAAATATTGATATTCAAAACGGGGACTCTCTGAGCGATGCGATTCTGCGGTCGGAGACTTTTAGAAAATGGCGGGAAGACAACCTGGATCGCTTCGGAGATGATCTGGAGACCGAAGAGTTGGTGAATAAATTTCTGGATGAAGTCCATCTGACGAGCTATGATATTAAGGAGATTATCTCGGGGAGAGAACTTTGGGATCAGGATCGGGGAGATTTGGAGGATAAGGATAGCGAGGATTCCGCGGGTGAGGCTGCCGAGCGTCAACTGGATAAGATGGCAGATTATTCGGACCTGACCCTGGAGGAATTGCTGGAGCGCATGGAACAGGTGATGAAGGAACAACGCTCCAAACATTCGGGCGGAAGTCACTGGATTGGGACGGGAGGAATTTCTCCCTACGGTCACGGAGGCGCCGCCAAAGACGGGATTCGGGTCGGTGGTACGGGTGGTGGAAAAATGGCGCGGAAAGTAATGAACGATCGTAAGTTTTTTCCGGTGGATCGGGACGCAATTTTAAATGATAATAACGTGGATGCGGCGCTGGCGTCTTTAAAAGGAATTGTAGAAGAGACCGCACAGGACGAACTCGACATCCCCACGACCATCAACCTCGGCCTCAAACGAGGTGGCCTTTTTATTCCGGAATTAAAAAATGTTACGGACGAAAAATTACAGGTGCTGTTGTTTATTGACAACGGTGGCTACTCAATGGATCCGTACATAAAAACGGTACAAACGCTATTTAAAAAAATGAAAGTACGGTTTGCACACGATTTAGAAACCTACTATTTTCACAATACAATTTACGATATTGTGTTTAGTGATGCTAACCGACGGAAGGTCGTTCCCATCGATCGTATCCTCACCAAAGATCCCAACTACCGCGTATTTTTTATCGGCGACGCGTCAATGGCTGCTTACGAATTAAACCGTACGAGCCTGAATACATACCGCGAGATGAAAAAGCATTTTCCAAAAATTGCGTGGCTGAATCCGGAGCCCAAACGGTATTGGCCGCATACATTTACAATTAATGTGATTAAAGAGTTAATCGAAATGTTTCCACTGAGTCCGAAAGGAATTGAAGAAGCGGTACGGGAGATGAATCGGAAGAGGGGACAATAGGCTTTCGGTAGCCTTTCAATAGGCTCACTTAAATCGGTGAGACTCTTCAATCGGTGAGGGCGGACGATGGGCTCACTTCAATTGGTGAATAAGCAGCATTAATTTTAGATCTTTATTTTAGTCCTCTATCCGTAATTTTGAATTATTCCCTGCTTCCAACACTCGTATAAGCTATCAAAGCCCTGTAAATAATCCCTCGAAATAAGATACAGATGAGTAATAAAATTCCCGTTTTTTTGTAAATTTTTTTATGAAACCCAGAAGAGATATGGCCCTTTACTGAAAAAAGAAACACGTCAAAGTAGACATTCTTCAATATTCAATTCAACAACTCAGCACCTCAACATTCTAAAACCCCCACCGCACACCAACGTACCCCATCTGTCCCGTGATTGGCCCGTAAGCCTGCGTGGCGTCAAAATCCGGCCCGAAAGGCTCCGAGGCTCCTAAAATCGGCGTATCCTGACGGAATCCAGTTAGGTTTTCCACGCCCGTATAAATCTCCAGACCATTCGCAAAATTATGCGTTATCTGAAAATTAGCCAATGCGAATGGACTAGCGTACCCTCTTTCTTGTTCCTTCGTTTGAAAAGGATTCTGGGATAGATCAATAAATTCCTGCCGTCCAATAAATTGATTGCTGAGATTAAATTCCCACTTCTCGTTTGGTGTTTTATAATCAAGAGTGATCAAACCACGGTGTCGGGCCACCATCGGACGTTGTCGGGTAGGTTCGTCCAAAAAACTGATTTGAACGTTATTATATTTATACCCAATCTTGGCTTCTAGTCCTTTTACTACCTCGTAGGATAAAACGGTTAACAAGCTACTCGCATGGGATTTCCCCATCAGATTGTAAAACTGTATTTTGGTATAGTCCGAATTATTATCCAAAATGATCTGATTGGTAAAATGGGTGTGGTAAGCATCAAAAGCAATGCTTCCTCTCCGTCCGGCCAAATCAAAATTTTGGGTAAAATTAAAACCAAAATTCCACGCCGATTCGATGTCCAGATCATCCGCAATCACGATCTCCCGGTTGGTTGCCAGTACTTGTGTATTCTCCGCAATTACATTGGCCGTCCGAAAACCCCGACCCGCCGAAAAGCGAATCACCCGATCTTCCGAAAAATTATATTTTAGATTTGCCCGGGGTGTAAATAGCCACCCAAATAAATTATTATGATCAATTCTGGCTCCAGCTACGAATCCAATTTTATTGGCAAACCCATTTGCTTCTGGTGTTATAGTAGGGGCGTAAGTATATTCCGTATAAATTCCTGCCACCTCTTCCCGACGGCCAATAAACCGGTCATCCAGAAATTCGTCGTAATCGTCCAGCGAATAGGTAAATCCGGCATCCAGTTTATGTCCCAGACCATTAAAACCATGTGAGACCATACCACTAAGATAACCACTTTTTTGGGTGCCTCGATGCGTTCGGAATCCGTAACGGGAATCGAGTTGGTGCCATTTTAAATCAGTAATCAGACCTACCGTTACATTTGGATTTTCAAATCCTAAATATCCAATCTTGGCAAATAAATCTACCCGGTCATTGTCCTGATTAATGAGGTAAGGCAAGTCATTTGCTTTGGCGGGTATCTGTCCGGCCGTGTGCCGATCGCGCAGGGCATGTACATTCACTTGAAAACGAACGACATTTCCCCGGTAAAAGGTCCGCCAGATTCCGTCGTACATCGTCTTTTGCGGCGTATCGTAAAAGGTATCATCATTCTGATCAATATTATTATTTCTGGTACTGGCGTGGAGGAGTAAACCGGAGCTCCATTTTTCGTTGAGTTGTCGGTTGAGGTGGATATTCAACTCGCCCCGTCCGAAAGTAGAGCCGTAGGCATTAATAAAAAATTTCTTGTCGAGCCAGGGTTTTACCAGTTCGGTATTGATCTGTCCGGTGATGGCGTTATAACCATTTTGTACCGTTCCGGTTCCTTTGGATATCTGGATACTTTCCAACCACGTACCGGGGATATATTCCATGACAAATGCGGCTCCCAAACCCGTCATCAGTGGTCTTTTTTCCATCAATAGTTGTGTATAAGCACCCCGTAATCCAAGCATTCTAATTTCTCTGGCGCCGGTGACTGCGTCGGTATAAGCCACGTCCACGGCAGCATTGGTGGAAAAGCTTTCGGCTAAATTACAACAGGGAGCTTTCCGGAATTCGCCCGATCCAATCGTTTCTACGTTAATGGTGGAGAGCGTAGACACGTAGTTGTCCCGTCGCTCGGCGGCTACTTCTACGGCCATCAAATCTGTAACACCTTCAATCATAATGGCGAGGTCGGCTTCCTTCGGCAAGACTTCCACGTAGGCAGATTCGTAGCCCACGTAGTCAATGCGTAACAAGGCCGTGGTATCTGGTCGGGGCAATGAAAAACTACCATCCTCGTTGACGATGGTTCCAATATTGGTCTCATCCCAAATGACCGTAGCACCGAAAAGAAAAGTGCCTTCTTCGTTCGTCACCGTACCCGTCAGTACCTGAGCGGAAATAGAACATCCGGTGAGCAACAAAAAACAGCAAACTAAAATTCTTTCTACCATTTCTGTTCTTTTGAAAATTTATTTGTGAAATAATATCAGTTTTGGAAGAGATTTTTGGTGATAAAAATATTGTATTTGTCTGATTTTCAGTTAGTTGTAATATGTTTAGTTCGCTTCGTTTAAGGATCTCCTTCGTCAATTTTGCGGTTTTCCGTCCGTTTACGCGGTGCCTTCTACGTTAATCAACGTTCGATAATCATCAAAAGGTGCATCTTTTTGGTGCATTTCTAATAATTCGAGCAAATCTCCTCCGTATTCTTCGGCTAGTTCTTCGTAAGTCCGTTTGGTACGTACTTCAACCAATCCATCCGCTAATTGTTGCAGTCGCCATTTATACGTACGGATCATTTTTTCCCAGATTCGCTGGTTGACCGTTTTAAAATCCTGATCGGGAGAAACGGAGATGGCCTCTTTAAAAGCCTGGTTATTTCGGCTGATCATTTTTCCATTTTCTAAAATAAAATAAGCGGTATGCGCCCACTCGGATTTCTGCCTGCCGGCAGGCGAGGTTTCACTCAACATTTTGCTGTACATGACCAACTGTAGATCGTCCTCATTTTTAATTAAATTGGTTCGCCAGTTGGCACCTCGCCACTTTAAATCTATTACGGCAATTTCGTCTTTTCGTTCAAGGACCAAATCTGCTTTTCCACTAATGGGTAAGTCCGCAAATTTCCCGCCAAGTCCGATCTCTGTTCCCCGTACTTTCCAGCCGTTTTGCTGAATCATTTCTACCAGACTCCACGCGGCGTATTTTACTTTATTTAAAAAAGAAATTTTTTCGGGTTCTCGTCCGTACATCAGTAAAACAGATCCTTCTTCTTTTAGTAAACCTGGTGCTTTTTTATCGATCCATTCCGCGACGGCGGCCCGATCCATTTTAGTAATATCTTCTTTAAATAATAACTCAAAAAAACGGTGACTCAGATTCCCCATCAGCGTGACGTCTTTTACAATACTCAAGATACTAGATGCTTGCAAACGGGCTTTATGGCGGAAAACCCACTGGTAGGGATAATAAAAAAGATTATTTAAACTGGTGAAAGATTCTTTTTCATTTTGGTCTGCGAGGCTTGGGTGATCTATTTTTAAAAATAACTGTGGTCGCGCTAATTTACGATGCGCAATTTTTTCTTTTATGGGTAATTCAAATAATTTTTTAAAAATGGACGGCGCAGCATGCTCATTGATTTCCAGCGTGATATTCGAGAGGGTAGTGGTATACGCTTTTAGCTCATCAAAAAGTGGATGGGTGTGTACCTCGGAGCCTTTTACTTTTTTCGGAATACAGAGTATCAGCTGCTCGCTCGCATGCACGATGGGCCGGTTTCGCTGCCAAAGCAGTAATTTATTCTCTTTTTCCGGAGTGGAAAGGGGGATCTTCTTTTTTTGAAAAAATTCCAACTCCGAAGGATACCAGCGGGAGAAAAAATGATCCGGTTCATTTTGAATAAAATTCCACCACAGTAATTGATCTACCGAACCAATCACCGAGGCTGGTTGATAAGTATACGGAAGATGCCCGATTGCTTGCTCTGCAAAAGTGATCGGAGCGGGTTCGTAAATCGTCCGGACAATTCGCTCCAGCTGTAACGGCGTCAAAAAGTCCATATTGGGCGGTAGCGTAAAGAGCAAATCTACAATTCTGCGCGCCTGTTCTGACAGCACCAGCAGCGAGGTATTTTGTTCGTCGGTATCCGTAAATTCCTGTCGGGCCCAATCGGCGATATAATCATAAATTTCAATTACCTCCGTTTTGGGAACCGACTTGCTGGCGTTATATCTTTTTCGGTTAAACCAAAAATTATATTGTTCCCGCACGGCCGCTACGTTGATGGATGGATCTTCTTGTGCCCGTTCGTTTAGTTCTTCAAAAAACTGTTCCTGCATGGCGTACCAGCTATCGCTGCGGAGTCCGGGGGTAGTTGCCATTTGCCGGGCAATTCGGATAGCAAGGTCGTCCGAAAGTGGTTTGACCGAAAGAGTGACAAACTCCATGATTTTGTAGGGATCAATCGGGTTCCAAAGAAAAGTTGGAATTAATTTTAAAATTTGTAAGCTGGGCCGGGCGGAAGAAGCGGAAAGCATTCCCAGGCTGGGTAATCCTTCCTGACTCAATGATAAATCAAGGGTGCGGTTTTTTTCGGGAATCAGGCAGGCGGGTTGAAAATCCGGATTTTTAGCAATCAATTTTGCGATCCAGGCGGCCAGTTCCGTATCTCTTTTTGATTTAATAATCAGTAAAGAACCGTCGCCGGAGGGAGTAAATTTTTTTGCTCCGGCCGTTTGAATTGAATTTTTTAAACGTCCTAAATCTGAATCGCCATTCACGATGGATTTGGCGGGTAAATTTTTAATGGTAAACCCTGTTTTTTCGAGCTCGTTAAACAGCGCAATAAATTGCGGCGGCAGGAGTTCTCTGGGTTCGTTAAGGTGAATGACGGGGTGGTCTGGAAGCAGCCAGTCCAGTCGTTCTCTAACCATTCGAAAGCGATCCGCAAATCCTTGGTCAAGTGTAACGGAGTGGTCAGTTCCGGTCAGAATTTGCTCAATGGTGGCGAGTCCGAGGAGTCGGGCGGGCATATTTTTTTCGGTAGAAAAATCCCAGCCAGCGAGCACCAGTTCATCCCTTAATTCGAGCAGGGCGGTAGCGGTGGCGAAAGGGTCGGCGGCAAAAGATCGCTGAAAGCAATCAGCGGATTCGGTATCTATGCAACTGTTGAGTGCCTGTCGATACTGTTCGGTTCGAAGGTGATCAATATTACCCGGATGGCCCGTCAGACCCAGTTTGTTTTCCAGAAACTGAAGAAGGTCGGTTGGCCCTAAAAGATGAACACCCCCCGTGATCGCTTGCTTAAAGCGGGGGAGTTGTTGATCGCCTAAGTGAAGTCCGAATATGATCTTTTCTTGCATGGTGGAAAGATACATATAAAATGAGAAAACCATAAGATCAGGCTGCTCAAACTGCGCTGGATGGGCTAAAGAACAAATCTAACCTGGTATGGGGAAGTATTTCATCAGTTTTTTAGCGAAGAATTATCCGCCCGTAGCGCTTCTGAGCTGAGTAATCTGACTGTTCCAGAGTTGTTCCTGATCTTTCACCTCATCCGAATCACAATAGTCCGTAATTTCCAGGATGGTCTCGTTCGTAACCGGAGATTTGCGCATTCTGAACTCTAAAAACTCTTTGTCACTTTCTGCGTCTTCCCATTGAAAACGTACGCGGTCATCTTCCACATCGTCGATCAATTCGGCTACTTCTTCGGAGCCACTCCACGAAAAAGTATAGGTATCTCCCTGTATATCCACCTCATCACAAAACCAGCGAATCAGGCAGGATGGCGTTGTAATAAATTTGTATAATATAGTGGGAGAAGCACGAAAGATAAATTCTAAATCAATTTTTACCCGTTCCATAATTATGTTTTTCTTTGATTGATAACTGTTTGACTATCAGGGGATATAAGGAGAACGTTGCCTTTTTACTCCAAATCCCCGTTGTCGCAATTAACTTTATTTTAATGATTAATCCAAATAATAGCAAGGAATTACCCTAAATATATTCGAGTAATCCATTTTAAATCTTAAAAAAATGGGATGCTCAAACAGGAATTTGGAAAAAAATGTATGTATCGAAATAATATTTCTTGACAACGATATAATTAAACTGTATTTTTGCTTGGATAGAAAGAGAGAAACTTAATACCCCCTGATAAACAAATGAAGTAGATCCACATTGCTTCACTTCTATTGCTAAAGGGGACTGTAAAGTTTCGGTTGAACCAAACTAAACTTACAATTGTCCAGTAACAACATTCAATCCTTTCGCCAACCAGCACACCTATTTTGTTATTTTGTTGCGTATCCCAATTACAACAGATTAATTCCATTCAAAGCACGGTATCCTGAACGACCAAATGACAGCCCATTTTTTGTCAATTTTAAAGCTAGTTAACTGAAAAAAAACTTTTTTGGCTCGTCGTACGACGACCCAACTGTTGATTTTATTTAATCTATTTAAACTGTTACCTTAATGAGACAACTTAAGATTACTAAGTCCATTACTAATCGCGAAAGTCAGAGTTTGGAGAAGTATCTCCAGGAGATTGGAAAGGTAGATTTGTTAACTCCAGAAGAA
>CALLLR010000226.1 GCA_938008185.1 uncultured Saprospiraceae bacterium | reverse complement strand
GATTGGTTTATTTCAATCATCGGCCCCAAAGCTCATCGAGCAAAAAAGAGCAGAAAATAAAAGGAACTAAAAATCAAAGAGCGGGTGGCAACTACTCCTTCAGGAGGTTGGGAGGTGAGAGGAGCAAAATAAAATAAAATGCCAGTGTACATCACTAACGCCCCGTTTAAGGCGGGACGGGCTCCAAAGGAGAACCCCTACGCGCGGATTGTGCCTATTGGGGCGAAATTGCTAATCTGTGGGAAGATTTAACTTCTTCCTTTTTTGAGAATCTTTCCTCAAGTGTGTCTGCGCGGGTGGCTTCCTTTAGGATTTGAGGTGCGGGTAGCCAAGAGACACACTTAAGTAAACATTCCCTTTTTTGGCAGGTAGGGATAAAGTAAGAATCTGATCCAGGTTCCATAAATAAAAAAGCATCAAGTACCTGCCTTTTGAACTTGATGGCTTTTTATGATTCTATTTAGTGCTCTGTACATCAATACTGAAATATAGTTTTGAGTAGACCACACCCTACACATGGAACTGTACAGCCCGCACCTTGTGTTTCTCCCTGATTCTGGAGTCCGGCCTAAAGGTAACCTTCCGCGCTGACACACTCGTATGTTTATGGGACAACACCCTACACATCCAACTCCGCCAGCTGCATCGCCTCAATAATCCGGATCAACTTCGCAGCGTACTGAGGATCTTTGCTGTATCCCGCCTTCTGTAAACCTTTGGCCCACGCCTGATAATCATTTTTATCGAGCTTCAGTAGATGCTGGTACTTTTTTCCGGTCAATAATAAGCTATGTGCGCGGAAGCTCTCCCAGGCCGTATTGAAGTTGCGGTAGAAAGATTTATGGACTTCGGTTCCGTGGTGACTACAGTGTCCTTTTGGGCACTCTTTAGAAAAACACTGAATGCCGAAATGATTATTGCTGGTGGTCGCCAGGGGGTCATCGCCCGCGTTGCTGTGCAGGATTGCCTGGGCTACGGTGATGGAAGCCGGAACGCCATAGCGACCCATTTCGGCCATCGCTACGGGCGCAAAACGACGGGCGTATGCCTTACACTTGTTGTTGAGCGAATTGATCGCAGATTCGCTTAGATCGGCGGATTTGGTCATTTCCGGAAAAAGTAGAAATCGGACATTTGGATGCGTTGCTACCGATTCCTGATTGCTGATCTTCTCTTTAGTATCTGCCAGGTTTCCTTTACTGCCCGTATTCCGGATCAGGTCGGGTAGATTACCCCAGCCAAATTGCTGGGTAGATTCGGCTTTGGTAGAGGACTCGGCCTTTGATAGGGGAGCCGCGGCTGGAACGACTTTCCCCTTTTCAGTATCCTTTGTAGTCGCAGACTGCGCAGGAATTGCGTTGGGATTTGACCGCATGGTAAATTCCATCGTAATGTCTTTTTGGGTCAGGATAAAGAGGACAAAAGCCAGCAGCGACAAACTAAACCAATTCTGGCGTAGCCAATCCTTTGATTTTTTCAGATAAATTTTCTGATTCTTTTGGTCAAAATTAAATTGTAATGATTTCATGATACTCGCTTTTTAGATCGGGTCGCCTGGATTAGGCAGCAGCTGCTACCGCACCGTTTTCCTGGATTACTTTCACAAGTGTTGACCCCGTTATTATTCTTACACAACAAATATAAAACGAAAAGTTTTAAAAATCAAAATATTTAAAACATAAAGTTTTTTAACATAAGTAGTTGATGTAAAGGGTGTTATCAATTTGCTGACAAGACTCAATCACTCCAGCGAAACAATTATATAATTGGGTTTATTATAGGGGAACTTGTCTTATTCCGGGAAATGTTAGATAACTTTTATCAATAGAAATCTTCTAAAAAAAATCCCTGACAAAATCTTATCTTCGCGAAAAAATAGGTGCTTATTTTAGATAGTGTAAGAAATACACTACTTTTGCGCTTCAAAAATAAAGTCAATTGATAAATAAACCTTAAAAAAAACTAGCATGATCGCCGTAATTGATAGTGGTTCTACCAAGGCAGACTGGAAATTTTTGTCATCGAATGCCTACCCGGTTTCCATCACCACTATGGGTTTTAATCCATATTATCACGATGAGTCGGTTATTCTACCCAAAATAAAGGCGGCTTTTACCGGTCAGATTAATCCATTAGAACTGACTAAGATTTTTTATTACGGAGCAGGTTGTAGTGATCCACAGCGTAATAAGATTATTGCCGACGCGCTGAAAAAATATTTTATTGAGGCAGAAATACACGTAGAGCATGATATTCTGGCCTGTGCCCTTGCTACCTGCCGAGACCAACCGGGAATCAGCTGTATCCTGGGAACCGGGTCCAACTCCTGCTTATTTGACGGAGAGAAAATCATTGATAATGTACCCAATCTCGCCTACATTCTGGGAGACGAGGGGAGTGGGGGACACTTGGGGAAGCTGCTGATTCGGGGCTATTTTTATCGTGAGTTTCCCAAAGATATCAAAGATAATTTTGAGGAAGCCTACGGAAACGATCGGCAAGTATTTTTAGATAATATTTATATAAAGCCAAATGCCAACGTTTATTTGGCTTCCTTTGCCAGATTCCTTTCAGATCACAAGGATCATATTTATATTCAAAGTCTGGTAAATCGAGCCTTTACGGAATTTATCGCGCGACACGTGCGTAAATATCCGGACCATAATGTTTTACCCATTCATTTTATTGGCAGTGTGGCGTATCATTTTGGGGATATTTTAAAAATGGTGCTGGACGAACGTTCACTTAATCTGGGAATTATTATTAAGAAACCAATAGATAATCTGGTACAATATCATATTGAATTAGAAGGTTGGAAAAAAAGAAAGTTATAATATGGGAGCAAATATAAAACGTATCGCAGTTTTTACTTCCGGGGGAGATGCTCCTGGTATGAATGCGGCCATTCGTGCGGTCGTACGGACAGCCACTTACCACAATCTGCACATTTACGGCATTCGTAAAGGATACGAAGGAATGATCAACGGAGAGATTGTCCGCTTAGAAACCAGAATGGTAGGTAACATTATGCACAGAGGAGGGACTATGCTCAAGACGGCCCGCAGCGAACGCTTTCGTACGCCGGAAGGCAGACAAGCCGCCTACGAATCTCTCATGGCTCACGATATTGATGCCCTAGTTGGAATCGGTGGTGACGGTTCTTTTACGGGATTAGAGATATTCTCCAAAGAATTTAATATTCCGGTAATGGGCGTTCCAGGTACCATTGATAATGATTTGTACGGAACGGACCATACGATTGGTTATGATACGGCGGTCAATACGGCGGTAGAAGCAGCGGATAAAATCCGGGACACGGCAGATTCTCACGACCGATTGTTTTTTGTGGAAGTGATGGGGCGACACTCTGGGTTTATTGCCCTGAATACGGCCATTGGCAGTGGGGCAAGTAGCGTACTTATTCCCGAAACGCACCTGGAGATTGATGCTCTGATTAAAATGCTCAAAAAAGGAGTTAAACGGAATAAACTATTCAGTCTGGTGATTGTGGCCGAAGGAAATGCCAACGGCGGTGCGACGGAAATCGCAAAGTTGGTAAATGAAAAATTTGATCATTATGATATCAAAGTCACCATTATCGGTCACTTGCAGCGGGGCGGATCTCCTTCCAGTTTTGATCGGGTACTGGCCAGTCGATTAGGCTTTGGTGCCATCGAAGGATTATTGGCGGGCGAAGCCAATGTAATGTGCGGTTTGGTTAATAATAAAGTCTGTTACACCCCGCTTATTGATGCGATTAACAAGAAAAAAGATCCAGATCAGGATTTGATACGGATGGCGGAGATACTGGCCTTGTAAAAAATCAGTCTGAATAGCTAAGATTGCTCTCTTATTTCAATTTTCACAATAAAAACTGTTAAAACTAAGTTCCTTTTTCTGAAAAATCAAGGTGGCGTGACGATTTTGAAACAATTCCTTTAGGCAGGTTGTTATTTGGTTTTGGAGCTGTTAAATCCCGCAGAATAGCTATGAATGGGTAATTTATTTTTAAATTTATTTTATATCACCTAGGGTAGTCCCCTTATTTTAAGTCAATACTACAGATACACCAATCACCCGAGGTTATCGTACAGAATTAGCCTGTTATGCAATCTAAAACAATTCACTTTCTTTATACAATTTTATTTTTTTTTGGTGCCATTTTTTCTCTTACCGCCCAGCAAACCATTACTATCTCTGGTAAAGTGGTGGACGAATTTGGGGACGGTTTACCCGGTGCGACGGTCACCTTTCCAGGAACCGGAATCGGCATTACCACTGAACTGGATGGTACGTATGTCCTGAAAACCGACACGCCCGGTGCAACCCTGGAGGCGAGTTATATTGGGTACGCTGCTCAGACCAAAGACGTTAGTAGTGACCTTGTTCAGACCATTGATTTTAAACTGGGTGATAGCGCATTGGAATTGGAAACGGTAGTGGTTAAAGCTAAGAGAGGAAAATACCGGAAAAAGAACAATCCCGCCGTGGCTTTAATGAAAAATGTCATTGATAATAAAGGTGATAACCGTCTGGAATCCTACGATTATTATCAACACGATATTTACGAGAAAGTAGAAATGGATTTGAATAATATTTCAGAAAAATTTAAAAATCGTAAGATCTTTAAGAAAATGAAATTTATTTTCGATTACGTGGATACTACCCAAACGGGACAAAAACCTTTTCTGCCCATCTTCCTTCAGGAAAATAAAGGGACGGTCTACTACCGTAAATCACCAAAGTCTAAAACCGAATTCCGGGCGGGACAAAAATTAACCAAACTCGATGGCTATCTGGACGATGAGTCACTTTCCAATATCATGGAAAAACTATATGAGGAGGTTAATATTTACAATAATAATATCGAATTGGTCACCGCCCAGTTTGTCAGTCCTCTTTCGTTTTTTGCGCCTGATTTCTATGCGTTCTACATTGAAGATACTTTACAGTTTGAAGGCAAACAAGTAATTGATGTTTCGTTTATCCCACGAAATAAACAGAACCTTGGATTTTTGGGAAACCTCTACGTTGCGTTGGATTCTACTTACCGGGTGATGAAAGTGGATATGGGAATTGTTGATGATATTAATTTGAATTTTGTGCAGGATATCCAGATTGAGCAAGAATTTAAAGATATGGGTGATGATCAGTGGGTGGTCCATAAAAACAATGTATTGATTGAATATAATTTGACAAAAGAAGGGATGGGTTTTTACGGTCGTCGTTCGGTGATCAATAATAATTTTATTTTTAATCAACCGGCTGCAGAGGATAAATACGGGAATCCCGAAAATGTAGTTTTATTAAAAAAGGCGAAAAAGCAGGACGAAACATTTTGGGCCGAAAACCGAACGGTGCCCCTCACCGAATCTGAAGCAAATACCTACTTTATGATGGATACCCTCCAACGGGTACCCGCTTTTAAACGCGCCGTCAAATTGATTTCTTTTTTACTGACCGGTTATACCTCCGTGGGCCCGGTGGACGTTGGTCCGGTGAATGCCTTTTACAGTTTTAATCCGGTGGAAGGTTGGCGACCACGGTTGGGAGGAAGAACCAATTTGAAGTTTAATAAAAAAATTCAGTTGGAAGGCTATCTGGCCTACGGAACAAAAGATAAGAAATTAAAACATCAGGGTAGGCTCACTTATTCGTTTAACGAAAATTTTGAAGAGTATCCCAGACATTTTATCCGTTTCAGCAGTGAAAAAGAAACTCGTTTCCCGGGGGCGGTACTTCGGTACTTTGGCGAAGACAATTTCTTTCTTTCTTTCCGGAGGGGAAATAATACGCGGATGATTTTTCACGAGGCGCAGTCTCTTGACTATTTTATAGAGACAGATAATAATTTTGCGTTTAACTTTATTGTAGAAAGACGAAGAAGACAGGCCTACGGTTCTCTGGAATTTGATTTTATAGAAGATGGACAAGATAAAGTGGTGGACGCTGTCCGGACCTCCCAAATTGGTTTACAAATAAAATGGGCACCCAACGCCCAATACTGGAATGGAAAAAACCAACGGATCGCCATGTTTAATCGGTATCCAATTATGACCCTCGATTATACGGCTGGATTAAGTGGTTTTCTGGGGGGAGAATATGATTATCACCGGCTTAACCTGAAAGTTTTTAAACGGTTTTATTTATCCGTGCTGGGATATACTAATTTTGAAGTAGAAGGCGGAAAAATATTTGGAGATCGGTTGCCTTATTTTCTGCTGCATCTGCCACGAGCCAATCAGTCATTTGCTTATCAGATATTTGCTTTTAACCTGGTGAATTTTTTAGAATTTTCCAGCGACGAGTATTTTACCTGGAATACGGAACACTATTTTAACGGTTTTTTCTTTAATAGAATTCCACTTTTCCGCAAACTGAAATTACGGGAGGTTATCTCCTTTAAAGGACTATACGGCAGACTAACCGACAAAAATAATCCGGAGGAAGATGAATCGTTGATTCAGTTTCTCAAAGACGATGCCGGAGAGCCCGTAACTTATACCCTGGAAGAAAAGCCTTACATCGAGGTCAGTGTCGGGGTGACAAATATTTTTAAGTTTTTAAGAGTAGACCTGGTCCGTAGATTAACGTATCTCGATAATCCAAACGTGCCAGAATTGTGGGGAGTCAAAGGGTTGGCGATCCGTGGCAGATTTCACGTGGAATTTTAGATCTAGTTTAATGAAATATCCACCTACAGGTACTTCATTTTTATACATCTTCTTTAATAAATCAGCTAAAAAATGTAACTTTGCCGGCAATTATTTTATGGCAAATAATTATTTTTTTGTATCATCAGCATTCATTCCTCTGAACGGCCATTCCTGAAAAGGAAAGACTTCTGGCAATATTGAAGAAAACGATTTAACGGCTACAACTATACTTAAACGACTAACCGCAGCAAGGCATTTATTAATCAATTGGTTGATCAATGCTTACATATTTAATTAAAACATAATGTTATGTTAAAAAAATACGGACAAATACTGGTCTATAAGATTATCGAACCGTTAATCGGACTATTGATTAAATTGGGAATTACTCCCAATATGATCACTTCAATGGGACTGTTCCTCAACTTTATGGCCATGCTGATTCTGATCTACGGAGCAGAATTTGGTGCCCGAAACGATTATTCTTACGTTGGCTGGGCTGGATTTACCATTCTTTTAGCTGGTTTATTTGATATGATTGATGGTCGACTGGCCAGAGTAGGAAATATGGCACATCCATTTGGTGCCTTATATGATTCGGTTTTGGATCGCTATAGCGAAATGGTGATGTTTTTAGGAATCTGTTATTATTTAGTGGCCCAAGATTTCTTTTTAAGCTCTATTTTTGCTTTTGTGGCCATGATCGGTTCGGTGATGGTCAGCTATACGCGGGCGCGGGCAGAAGGATTAGGAGTTAATTGCAGTGTAGGCTTGATGCAAAGACCCGAGCGAATCCTGATTATCGGGATTTCAGCGATCCTCTGCGGTGTATTTTCTTCGGTAATGGGTGGCGATTATAAAGTGTTTGTTGACTTTCTTCCATTTGGCGTCTTCGAAACGATCTCCGTTTTCACTTTGCCACTGGCCGCATTGGCGGTATTATCCAATATTACTGCCTTGCGTAGATTGATGTACAGTCGCGAACGGCTTCTATACCCAGAAAAACAAGACAATAATTTGAAGCGGGCATGATAAAAGAGCAGGTGAATATTGTTAACTTTGCTCCCGAGACACCAACTACTTTCGGTAATTATTTAACCGTCCCTACGTGGACAAATTAAACGATAAGTAATGACAACTTACGGATAATTTTGTCCAGGTACTTAACGAATTTTCAAAATGAACAACAATCTTTTAGGTAGAACGGAATATTTTAAATCTGACGAAAAACAACCCCACGTAGAACGTTGTCAGAAAATGATTAAAGACCACCCTGAAATTGCTACCTTATTCGGTCGCAATCCCGGAACCTTTGTTATCTTACTGGGCTTGGTAGCCTTACAATTCAGTATTGCTGCCTACATGGGCACGCTGGGACTCGGTTACTGGTGGGCTGCTCTGATCGTAGCTTGGATTGTTGGCGCTTTCGCCAATCACAATATGTACGTGGTTATCCACGAAGCGACGCACAACCTGGTTTTCAAAAGCCGTCTGGCCAATCGTTGGGTAGTTATTCTTGCTGATTTGGCCAATGCCATTCCCGGCGGACAAGGCTTTAGTACCTACCACCTCAAGCACCACGCACATCAGGGGGAGCACGATATAGACACTGACCTCGCCGGATATTGGGAAGCAAAATTAGTGGGCAACTCCTGGTGGAGAAAATCGCTTTGGTTATTATTTTTTCCGGTCTTTCAAATTGGACGTGCTTACCGCGTCAAAAATGTCAACACTTTTACCAAGTGGGTGATGATTAATATTGCTTGCGCCGTTGTGGTAGACATTGCCATGATTTACTTTTTTGGCTGGAATGCCATCGTTTATATGGTCGGTTCTATGTTCTTTTCTCTTGGGTTACATCCACTGGGTGCCCGTTGGGTGCAGGAGCATTATACGCTGGATGGAGAACAGGAAACGCACAGTTATTACGGTCCGTTGAATAATATTTCTATGAATATCGGGTACCACGTAGAACACCACGATTTTCCTGCGATTCCCTGGACTAATATCAAAAAACTTAAGGCCATGGCTCCGGAATATTACGATAATTTACGGTCCCATGATTCGTGGTTTAGGTTATGGTTAGAATTTATTTTTAATCCAAAATATTCCCTGTTTTCCAGAGTGACCCGTGAGAATGGTAAAGACAAAGTAGTGGTAGAAATTGGTAAATCAGCTGGCCGTACGAAGACCGCTTCTGCACTTACCAGCAATTAGTTAAAGGATTATGCTAAAAAACATTATATCCTTTTTACCATTGTAAACACCCTTAGATGAAAAAATTATTTGTATCCAATAAAGATGAGTCGGTCCGATTGTTCGAGAGTGATTTTTTAGAAAAATTTACCCATGTACATTACCTGACACCCGTGGTTGTTTTTGGGCCGGTGGTTTTGTATTTTTTGTATCTCAGTATGATGCATCCGGCGTTGGGTTTATTAGCCGGTCTCGGGATGTTTGTCGCCGGTATCATTGCGTGGAGTTTTACAGAATACTTCCTGCACCGTTTTGTTTTTCATTACCATCCAACCTCCGAATTTGGCAAAAGAATTCATTTTTTGTTACACGGCGTACACCACGATTATCCTAATGATTCTAATCGTTTGGTGATGGCACCGTTGATTTCGATCCCATTGGCGTTTGCTTTTTACTATGGATTTAAAACCATAATACCGATTCATTTATTATATCCATATTTTGCGGGTTTTGTAGCTGGGTATATTTTTTATGATACGCTACATTATGCCTTGCACCACATTGAATTTAAAAGTAAATGGTGGATCGCTTTAAAGACGCATCATCTAAAGCATCATTTTAAAGATCCTGAAAAAGGATACGGAGTAAGTTCTCCGGTATGGGATGTTATTGTAGGATCAAATTTTGTAAAAAAGGAGAAGGTTGGAAACAAGGAAAGTATCAATTCCCACGGGGTCTGAATCAGTAGAGACAGTAAAAGGGTTTCAGCGATTTACGACAAAAAATGTTTTGTTAGCTACGCTGTTTACCCTCCTGTATTTAGCGGCGGTAGTGGGACTGATGAAATTGCGGGACGATCACGTAATGTTGCTCGCCGTATTGTGGATCGCCTACTTTGCCCATGCGGAAAGCCGGAAAATATTTTACGGCTTCGTCTGGATTTTGCTCTACTGGTTGATTTATGATTCCCTGCGGGTCTATCCCAATTATCTGGTCAATCCGGTGCACGTTGCCGAACCGTATAATTTGGAATTAGCCTGGTTTGGAATCATGGAGGGAGGGCAATTGTTGACCCCTAATCAGTATTTTGCCAACCATGAGTCTACTTTTATGGATGTCATGTGTGGGGCATTTTATTTGTCGTGGGTACCGGTTCCATTTGCGTTTGCGCTCTATTTATATTTTAGGGATAAAGGACTGATGTTACAATTTACATTTTCCTTTTTTTTGGTAAATATGTTGGCTATCGCAATTTATTATATTTATCCGGCGGCGCCGCCCTGGTACGTAGAAATGTATGGATTGGGAGTAGAAAAATTTAATATTCCCGGACAAGCGGCCGGCTTGCTAAAGTTTGACGAATTCGTTGGACTGGATATTTTTAAAGGTATGTATGAGAAAAACGGAAATGTATTTGCGGCCATTCCCTCCATGCATTCAGCCTTCCCAATACTGACTACTTACTTTGCGTTAAAAAAGAAATTATATCCCGCTGCGTTTTTTTTCTTTTTAACCATTATAGGCATCTGGCTAGCTGCCGTTTATACTTTTCACCATTATTTTGTGGATGTATTAGCGGGAGGATTAACGGCCGTTGCGACCATTTTGATCGTTGAAGGTCTTTTGAAAACCCGGGCTTGTCAATGGTATTACAATTATAAAAAATTATTGCTTTAAGATATGAATAAATTAACCTCCCGCATGGCGCAGTACGATGCGCCGCAGAAAGCCAAAGCTGCCGGTGTATATCCCTATTTCAGAATGATTCAATCTGAACAGGATACGGAAGTTATTATTGACGGTAAAAAGGTATTGATGTTTGGTTCTAATTCCTACCTGGGATTAACCAATCATCCAAAATTAAAAGAAGCTTCGATCGCGGCCATTAATAAGTATGGCTCTGGTTGTGCGGGATCTCGTTTCCTGAATGGGACATTAGATTTACACATCGAACTGGAGGAAAAATTAGCCAAATTTGTTGGTAAAGAAGGCGCCCTGGTTTTCTCCACTGGTTACCAGGTAAACCTTGGTGTACTATCTTCGGTCACTTCCCGTAAGGACAATATTATCCTGGACGAACTGGACCATGCCTGCATCATTGACGGAGCCCGATTGTCCTTTGCCCGTCCGTTGAAATACCGACACAACGATATGGAATCACTGGAAAAAATGCTACAACGACACCAGGACGTAGAAGGTCTGAATCTAATTGCCGTAGACGGGGTATTTAGCATGGAAGGAGATATTGCCAAGCTGGACGAAATTGTCAAGCTGGCCAAAAAATACAACGCGAATATCATGGTCGACGACGCCCACGGACTGGGAGTCGTTGGGAAGGCCGGAAGAGGAACCGCTGATCATTTCGGCTTGACCGACGAGGTGGATCTAATCATGGGAACTTTCAGTAAGTCGCTCGCTTCTATTGGTGGTTTTATCGCCGCCAACAATGAGACGATCAACTTCCTTAAGCACCACGCTCGTTCGCTCATCTTCAGTGCCAGTATTGCACCGGGTAACGCCGCAGCGGTTGTAGCTGCGCTAGACCTGATGCAGCAAGAACCGGAACGGATCGAAAAACTTTGGGATAATACTCGCTACGCAATGGCTGGTCTAAAAGCATTAGGACTGGATACCGGACATTCCGAAACGCCGATCATTCCAATCTATGTGCGTGATACCGAAAAGACATTTTTATTAACTCGAATGCTGCAGGAACAAGGTGTTTTTGTCAATCCGGTTATTACACCCGCCGTGGCACCAAAAGATTCGCTGATTCGCTTTTCTTTGATGGCTACGCACACCCGCAGTCAAATTGACGAAGCCCTGGAAAAAATCGGTGTAATCGCCGATAAACTGGATATTCCGAGGATGGAAAATGCCGGGAGATAATGTTCAGGGTCTTTAATTGAAAAAAAGAAGCTTGAGCAAAATCAATATTGAATATTCAGTGTTCAATATTGATTTTTCAGATAAAACGAAAAACATACTTTGAGAAAAAATGAAGATTATTGCCGTGACTTCTGCTAGTCAGCAGAAAAAATTTATTGATTTTCCGCACGATTTGTACGCAAACGATCCGAACTATGTTCCGGAATTGTTTGTAGGTCAAAGAGAACTCCTTTCCGAAAAGAAAAATCCCTTCTTTCAACATTCAAAAGCACAGTGTTATTTAGCGTACGAAAATAATAAAATCGTAGGTCGAATTGCCGCCATTTATAATCGTAATTATAACGAATACGCCAACCGCAACGTTGGCTTTTTTGGTTTATACGATGTGATCGATAATTATGAAGTTTCAAAAGCCTTGCTCGACAAAGTAGTTGACTGGTGTAAAACGGAAAAGGTGACCGCCATTGTAGGTCCCACTAATTTTACGACCAATGATACCGCCGGACTGTTAGTAGAAGGGTACGAATATTCACCGACGGTCATGATGGTTTATAATAAACCTTATTACTTAACTCATTTGGAACAATACGGATTTAGAAAAACCAAAGACTTGTTAGCTTACGAAGTGACGGAGTCGGAAGTAAATATGAAATCTGTGAAAATTGCGGGGATGCTACAGGAGCGTCTGGCGCGCAAAGGGATCACGGTGCGGGAAGCCAATATGAAAAAACTTAATGAGGAGATTGCGGGCGTTCGGGATATCTACCGTTCGGCCTGGGACAAAAACTGGGGTTTTGTGCCCGCCACGGATGCGGAATTTGATCATTTGGCCGAAGGATTAAAATTAATTATTGATCCGAAATTTGTCCAAATTGCGGAGCACGAAGGTAAGATGATTGGATTTGCGTTGGCTATTCCGGATATTAATCAAATTACAAAAGATATTAAAAAAGGCAGACTTTTTCCAACGGGTATTTTTAAATTACTGATGGGAAAAGGTAAAATTAAAAAAATTAGAATTATTCTTCTGGGGGTTGTGGAAGAATACCGAAAGATGGGTGTTGAAGGTATTTTTTACGCACGAATTATTTCGAATGGTTTGGCAAAAGGCGTACATACTGCGGAAGCATCCTGGATTCTGGAAGACAATGAAATGATGAATAAAGGACTGCAAAATATCAATGCTCGGGTTACCAAACGGTATCGGATTTTAGAATTACCACTTGATTCTGACGTATGAAAAAAATATTGATTACCGGGGCCAGTGGATTTGTGGGCAGCTTTTTGGTCGAAGCTTTTTTAGCAGCAAACGCCAACCTGGAAGTCTACGCCGGCGTGCGAAAAACCAGTAGTCGAAAATTTTTGACCGATCCGAGAATCCAGTTTTTTGAAATGGATTTTTCTAATCAAAAAAAATTAGAAAAAGACTTAGGGGAACAAGGTTTCAATTACGTCATACATAATGCGGGGCTACTCAGAGCAGATAAAAAAGAGGCGCTTTTTATAGTCAATCGAGATTATACCGAAAACTTTATAAAAGCATTATTACCAAAAATAGATACCCTGGAAAAATTTGTGTTCATGAGTAGCATGGCCGCCTACGGTCCGGCGGATAATATGCCAGGAGATTTGGTCAAAGAAAATGATATACCGCATCCAATAGATACCTACGGGGAGAGTAAATTGGCAGCGGAGCAAATAATCAAAAGTTATAAAAATTTGCCTTATCTGATTTTTCGGCCCACGGCAGTTTACGGTCCGAGAGAAAAAGATATCTATACTTTTTTTGCCATTTTAAGCAAAGGATTAGAACCGTACATTGGTCTAAAAGAACAGGAATTAACCTTTATTTACGTCAAAGATCTGGCGCAGTTAATGGTCAAAGCAATTTTGTCAAAGCAAAAACAAAAAAGCTATTTCGTCGCTGATGACCAAGTGTACAGCAATTACGATTTGGGAAAATATGGTAAAGAATATTTAAATAAAAAAGCCTTAAAAATAAAAGTACCAACTACGCTCGTGCGGGGGATTGCTTACCTTAACGAAGTGGTTGGAAAATTAACCGGAAAAATGCCGATTCTAAATTTAGAAAAAGCAAATTTTTTAGAAAGTTTGAATTGGAAATGCGATATTCGCGCTTTGAAAACTGATTTTAATTTTACCCCAACGTATAATTTAGCTACGGGACTGAAAGAAACGATTGAGTGGTATCGGAAGCATGGATGGCTGTAAAGACAATGTCATTGACATAAAAACTTTGAGAATAAAGAATAAAAAATATCGAATACTGAATGTTGATTTTGCCATCAAACGTAAAATAACACGCTAGCTGGCAAATTCTTTATTCAGTATTCGAAAGATATCCTCTTATGTGAGTGATTTGCTGTAGAGGAAGGAAGAAGATAATACATAAAATGCTGTTGACCTGCTAGCTGGTTAGCCGGTTGGCTTCTTGCAAACGTAAAAAACGTTGAAGAGCAGCCAATAAGCTAACAGCCGACTAGCCAACTGCCCATAAAATAATTTTTAATAAACTAAATAACATGAAGAAAAAATCCAAACTTTCCAAGCCAAAAGGGAAACTGGGCGTATTACTCCCAGGAATGGGATCTATCTCCTCGACGTTAATCGCTGGCGTAATGGCCATTAACAAAGGAATTGCAGATCCGATAGGTTCTTTTACTCAAATGAATACCATCCGGTTAGGAAAACGTACCGAAAATCGGGAGCCAAAAATTAAGGACTTTGCGCCGTTGGCTAAAATAAAAGACATCGTTTTTGGTGGCTGGGATATTTTTCCAGAAAATATGTACGAAGCTGCCGTTCACGCCGATGTATTGAAACCAGAATTGCTTAATCAGATCAAGGCACCATTGAAAAAGGTCAAGCCAATGAAGGCCGTCTTTGATCCTAATTATGTAAAGAAGTTGAATGGTACGTACATCAAAAAGGCAAAGACCAAAATGGATTTGGCTAAGGCTCTGATGCGGGATATAAAAAAATTCAAGAAAGACAATAAGTGTGAACGTCTGGTCATGGTTTGGTGTGGTTCTACCGAAATTTATTTAGCACCGGGAGCGGTACACAGTACCATCGAAAAATTTGAAAAGGGTCTGGAAAAAAATCACAAGGACATTGCACCTAGTATGATTTATGCCTACGCGGCGATCAAGATGGGAGTTCCTTACGCGAATGGAGCACCGAATCTTTCTGCCGATATTCCTGCTTTAACCAAACTGGCCAAAGACAATAACGTGCCGATCTGTGGTAAAGATTACAAGACCGGTCAAACGCTGATGAAGACCATTCTCGCACCGGGTTTAAAGGCGCGTTCATTGGGTGTTAAGGGTTGGTTCTCTACCAATATTTTGGGTAACCGAGACGGAGAAGTATTGGATGATCCGGACAATTTCAAAACCAAAGAAGTTTCTAAATTAAGCGTACTGGAACAAATTTTTGAGCCGGAAAAAAATCCAAGCCTTTACGGTGACATTTATCATAAAGTAAGAATCAATTATTACCCACCACGCGGTGACAACAAAGAGGGTTGGGATAATATAGACATTCGGGGTTGGCTGGATTATGATATGCAAATTAAGGTTGATTTTCTTTGTCGGGATTCTATTTTAGCCGCACCATTAGCATTGGATTTAGCGCTACTATTGGATCTGGCCAGTCGAGCTGGGATGGGCGGAATTCAAGAATGGTTGTCTTTCTTCTTTAAATCGCCACAGACCAAAGAAGGATTACCACCGATGCACGATATTTTTAAGCAATTGATAAAATTAGAAAATACCTTGCGTTATATTCAGGGAGAAGATTTAATTACGCACCTTGGATTGGACTATTACGATTCTAAGAATTTATAGAATATGTTTTACGGTGTAAAACAGGCTGAAGGCACCTCGTTGATTTATCGACGGGGTGTTTTTTTTGGTTGTTGAATTGTTTGGATTGTTGAGTCGCTTCGCTTGTTGAATTGTTGAATTTGGTGAAAGAAGTCGTTGTCTATACTACTGGACATTTCTTTCAATTCTCACCTCCCTGTCTCCTTCTGAAGGAGTAGCTTCAAACCCGTAAGTGTCTGGTAGTATGTCCGTTGTCGTAAAATTTAGATTACTTCCGTAATTTTCAGTGACTTCCCCTGAAAGTCAACGATCTTATTTTTTTTCTGATGTAAAAGCACCTTTCCAATCGGTGATTGAATCGAAATGCAATAAACCGTTTTTTCATTTACGATTATTTTTCCCATTCCAATACTCATAAAGTAAATATCCCGATCGGTTTGTACGAGTGCACCCGGTACGACGGTGGAGTAGGTGGCTTCCATGTCCAGTCGGTCCAGTTCGGAAGATAATTGAAAAGCCTTGCTCAGCTGGGCTTCGTGGCGTTGCTGTTCGAGTTGCATCATGGCACGCCCCGTTTCAAATTTATCTCCCGCACTGCTTTTGGTTTCTCCGTCGCGGGCTTCGACGGCGGCGGCTACGGCTTGTTGAGCCTGGGCAATTTTTTCCTGAACCATATTTTGGAGACGAGAAAAGAGGTGGATTTTAAGGGTGGAAAAATCGGGCATAGATTGTAATTGAGAAATGATTTGATTCTGAATATGTTCAAAGGTACTAGATAAAATGAAATTAATTGTTTCAAAAAATAATGCGACCGCTCTGCGGTCGGTGGTTTGACGCCAATATTATTGGCTAACATAATGCGACCGCTCTGCGGTCAAGGTTGTTTTTAGAGGGCGGTTTTGGGAAATGATGTTTGTTACTTCGTTCGGTAGGATCATGGTTTGAGCTCATTATGATAGAACGAAATTAAACTCTTTAAAGAATAATGCG
>CALLLR010000225.1 GCA_938008185.1 uncultured Saprospiraceae bacterium | reverse complement strand
AGGAGAAGGAATCCTGGAAATGATGCCGGATGGTTATGGTTTCTTACGTTCTTCTGATTATAATTATCTGACTTCTCCGGATGATATTTATGTTTCTCCCAGCCAAATTAAATTATTTGGACTGAGAACCGGAGATACCGTCAAAGGTGCCATTCGTCCACCAAAAGAAGGAGAAAAATATTTTGCTTTATTAAGGGTATCCAATATTAATGGTCTGGAACCTCAACAGGTAAGAGACCGGGTACCTTTTGATTATCTGACACCTTTATTTCCAAACGAAAAATTTCAATTAACGGACGCTAAAGGTAACGGAAAAGATTACGGAGAGCGAATGATTGATTTGTTTTCTCCAATTGGAAAAGGACAACGTGGTTTGATCGTAGCACAACCTAAAACGGGTAAGACGTTCTTACTGAAAGATGTTGCCAATGCAATTGCAAAAAATCATCCTGAATGTTATTTATTGGTTTTGTTAGTTGATGAACGCCCGGAAGAAGTAACGGATATGAAACGTCACGTAGATGCGGAAGTAGTGGCATCGACGTTTGATGAACCGGCGGATAACCACGTAAGGGTAGCCAATATTGTACTGGAAAAAGCCAAGCGTTTGGTAGAGTGTGGTCACGATGTGGTGATCCTCCTTGATTCTATTACCAGACTTGCTCGAGCTTATAACACCGTAGCACCTGCGAGCGGAAAAGTATTGTCGGGTGGTGTGGAAGCAAACGCTCTGCACAAGCCGAAGAAATTCTTTGGGGCGGCGCGTAACGTGGAGAACGGAGGTTCGTTAACCATTCTGGCTACCGCGTTGATTGATACGGGGTCTAAGATGGATCAGGTAATCTTCGAAGAATTTAAAGGTACGGGTAACATGGAATTACAGTTGGATCGTTCTTTGGCCAACAAGCGTCTCTACCCCGCTATCGACCTTACCAAATCCAGTACACGTCGGGAAGACTTACTGTTTGATAAAGAAACCTTACAGCGAATGTTTATCCTCCGTAAGCACCTATCAGATATGAAGCCGGACGAAGCAATGGAATTCTTACGTAAGCATATGTTACATACGCAAACGAACGAGGAGTTTTTGACTTCAATGAATGGCTAGGGTTTTGATTTGCGGATTGATGGATTGATGGACATGTTAATTAGTGGATCGGTTAATCAGTCCCGCTAACGTGTAGACTTTAAGTGAAGGCTTGAAGGTTTTTGGATTAAAAATATTAGAAAAAAGAAAGGATCGTCAGCTTTTGTTGACGGTCTTTTTTATTGCGTTAAATAAAATGCACCTATCCAATTTTTGAATAGGTGCATCATCAAGATTAGCGGATAAAATATTATTGAATAATCAGTTTTTGTATCATTCTGTTTTTAAAATTACCTTCCTCTTTTAATTCAACGGTATAAACTCCCTTTGCCCATTTTGTGACATCCAGGCTGATTCTGTGATCCATGGTAATACGATGTATAGGGTTTCCTAAAACATTATACACACTCAATTCGTAGGCATTAGGCGTAGCCTCAATCATCACCTGATTGTTAGCTGGATTAGGGTATACCGTAAAGGATACGTCCTTTTTTAAATCTTCTGGTAAAGTCTGTATGGCTCCAGGAACCCATAAATGGCCGTAGGTATCGTTGTAACTATCTTCGCTATTTACCCCTGCTTGATTACTATTTTGTAATGCATTAACCATCACTCTGGCAACATCTACATAGTGTTTACCCACTCCATTAAGACTGTTCTTAATTTCATTAGGAATTCCGGCAATTGGCATAAATCGCTCTTTGGACTGTGTCAAATTTTCATTTCTAAAATCCTGATAAGCAGCAGCATATTGTGAATGGAGATTATACATATGGCCTTCTATCTCAACAAAAACTTTTTTATCACCTGGTGGATTTATATCACAAATTTGTTCAGGAGGACACCCAGTATCAATTGTTTCGTCCGGGCAACCAATTGGTCGAGTGGCAATAAAGGGGTTTTCTGTTAGGATGTTATCATTAATAAATCCATTACAGAATTCATTTTCTCTGAATCGCCACATTTCTCCGACCGGTGTATCACTGACTGGAAGATCTCCGTCCCAGTAATTTCCTTTAGCTGGAATTCCAATTACCTCAAAATTTTGGTAACAAATGTCAAAAATATTAACTGGTCCGTCAAACTGATAAAGAGAAGTAAACGTATTAGGCCGTATCTGTGTCTGCGGATTACCAATATCTTCACACTCAAGACAGTTTTCTATGGCATCCATTTGTAATAGTACGTCTATTCCTCTGACACCAACTCCGTTATCAATTAACCGGGCGCAGTCCAATAATACGAGTCCTGCTTCGCGTTCATGGTGTCTTCCACGCCACATTAGAATTCCTGTTTCGTTGTCTTGAAAGGTCGTTTTATTCCGGACAAAAATATTTCCATCCGAAAATCCATTCGTACCTTTATCAAGGAGGACTCCAATTTTATTATCTCTAACGAGACATTGATACATCGACAAATTAGTAATTGCACCGTCATGACTCAAACTAATCGCAGGATGGTTAGTACCTTCCTGAGCATTGAGCTGATAATCGCTTTTGTAGTTAGGCCCGTCATAATCTGAAATATTCGTACTGGTCATCCTAACATTTTTATTACCAATTAAAATCATAGCTCCACTAACCTCAGGACGCTCAGGACCTTCTCCACTAAAATTAGAACTAAATATGTCCACTCGTTCAAATCCACCATTAATTAATCCATACTGACAATTATTAAAATCACTCCCCTGTAAAAATACCGTACCAGTATCCTCATTTGAAGAACTAAATCCAATTCCCAGGTTTGAGAAATTACAATATCTAATATCTACCTGATTTACGCTACTGGTAGTAATCCCAGTCCCACTTCTATTGGTTCCAACCAATCCGATTGCCAAAAGTGATACGTAGGGTGCACCTACTGCAGAAATCGTACTTCCAGCTTCGTATTCAATAATTCCTCTGGTCAGTCTAAAAGGCATTTCACCAAAAGCCAACGTAGCATTTTCTCCGATTATAAAGAAACGGTGCGTTTGAGTATTTCCTTCAAAGGCAAATGCTGAAACATTTGGCCCAAAGGTTATCTCATTTCCCTGATTAAATTTGAAATGACCAGAACCTCCAATACTTAATTGCCCATTGATCACCAACTCACCAAAGACCGAAATATTTGCCCGATGATCGCTGTTGTCCCACAGGTTGATAATAGCACCGTCCTCAATAATTAACCGGCCACCTTTTTCCACTACCAGATTGGAAGAATGGATCATCTGTAAGGTTCCACCATTTTCTACCCGTAGACTGGCTCCATCCCTGATGATCACCTGACCACCAAAGGTAGCCTCTAATAATCCGGATAGCTCCAAATGGGAACCGCTTTCCAAAATTAGGTCGGAGCTTCTTTTTACTTTTAGGGTACCGCCTGTTTGTACATATACCGTACTACCATCTTCTACGTGGACAACTCCATGTCTATATGGAGCCGCTTCACTACCCAATATAAACTGGCCGCCGTCTTGTACGGTAATATCTGCATCACAGGCAGCGTGGGTGTAGGCGTGAAAAAATTGTTGTTCTGCTTCTGCACCATTCAGATATCCCGTCGGACCATTGTTGTTGATACGTAGAATACCCGTCTGAGTAATCGTCACATCAGGAATCAGGGTGATTAGGTGGCCATAATTATACGTCTCACTCAGGACATTCAATAAATTTACCCGACTTTTGGGAAGCTCGGCACCGGTCCAGTCAATTACACCCGTGGAAATCTCTACGTGGCTAATATTAGCTGATTGAGAGTAATAAGCATTAAAAGGGGTGAGGGCAGGATTTGGAATGTCTGGATCAATATTTAACTCGATATCAAAAAACAGATCCTCCGTATTCACGTCCAATGCACTAATGGAAGGAGTAAAACAGTGGGTCGGATGATAATCTAGGTTCCCAAAGGAAAGTGGCGTACCAAAAAAAAAAGAATCTTTGAATTTTTTCAAGTTGAGGAAGTAAATCATCTTCAACGGTTGATCGACTACCGCCCGGAGCGCTATCAAGGGCACCAAACTGACTGGGAGTAATATAATGATCTGGATTTCCATCTATTATCAAATCAACTAAATAATTGAGGGGGTGAAAAGGCCATAAATCAAATTCTGTATGACTTACTTTTTGTTCTCCAGCATGATCCTTTCGTTTCACTGCCCACATATCAATGTCTAATTCTATGTAGGGGAAAATACTGTACTGGTTGAAGTCAACATATTTTTCTCCCGGTAAAGGTGCCTGAATACCTGTTTCTCCCTGGTTACTACCACTGACAATGGCTACATTACGACATCTCTCGGGATAACCTAATTCGTTCAGTTCACTGAGTAATGCTTCCCTCATACAGTATTCCTCATCAATATGATATTTTAGTAGTTGCTTTGCTGCTGGTCTTTGAATATTCTCTAAAGGCTCCTTGTTATCATCAATAAATCCCAACTTGTCATGTAACCTAAGCCAAAATGATTGTAAACCAGCTGGTACATTGGCGCCCTGATGCGCAGCGTCCATCGAAATATATAACCGAGTATCATGGTCCTCCTCCTCTTTTTCCATAGTGGTTAATGCGTAACGGGTGATGATGCCGCCCATACTGGCACCAGCTACTACATTTTGTTCACAAGTGGTTTTATTATTGTTTACCCATCTGATAAGTTGGATGAGCAAATCCGCATTTTGCTGGATAAATCCCGTTCCATTCGCAAAATCCAACAAAATTACGTCATACCCATCTGCACTGGCATTATCTACGAGAATAGGTAGATTCTGAAAGGGAATACTTGGTTCTCCCGTTTTAGGATTGATGCCAGTGGTAAGAACGTCCCAGCCAAAATTTCCGTGACGGATCGTTCTACCATCATCTGGAATTGTTAACTGGTCGGCCTCAACAAAATCAATCCCTTCCACAAAGATAAGTGGTCTGGTGAGTACCGGATTGTCCGAGTCGGCATAACGGATATAAGCATTTGCTTCCGAGTTCTCCTCCGATACGCCACATATCGTAAGTCCATTGGTTGAAAAGGATATTATATCGTCGGGATAACACAAAGCGCCATCCCCCGAAGCACTTAAAATTCCGCTCGTTGGATTATTATGTACTTCTGCCAACATAAGTATAGAGTGACCATATAAGGTATCGGATGTTGTGATCACTTGAAATGCTAATTGCTTGGTTCCTCCACTACTATAATAGACTGGAATTTCGGCATCTGTACTGATTGTTTTAAATCCTTCGCCGTTGGCAAAATCAACGGAGATACTGGTAATTTCATCCGTAGCATTGGCAAAAACCAGATTAGTGGGTAGTATGAAATTAATGGGCTGACCAGTCGTATAAAAGCTAACCGCTTTTAAATTGGTCATCGCAAAAGTTTTGCTTTGTTGGTACAGACTCCCCGTGTAATCAGCTGCTTTTTTGTAGCGGCCATTTTCCAAATAGAATAAACTGTCGGCACCATTCTTTTTTAAGAAATCAAAGTCTTGATGGATAATACCCAGTGGGATACGATATAATTCATTGTGACTCTTTACCTGATCGTGATAAGTTTCCTGACTCGGGAGTAAAGGAGCACCGATTTCCGTTTTTTTTAAGTCGAAAAACAATTGGCTAAAATCATCCGGAGAGATGGTGTCACTTATTGATCCACTTAATATGGACATAAAATTTAAGGGCCAGGTATGATCCGCCAGATAATTGGTGGTCATATTACTCTTGTCCAGTTCCAGACAACGATCCTGAAAGACGTTGGTACTCTGAGCAAACAGAAAGCTACTCGCAGCTAACGAGCAATAAAGAAGTAAAGTAAAAACTACATTTTTCATGTTATTTTATTTTGATAGTTAAAAAATAGCATAGGATTGGCTGGATTGTGCTAGCCAATCTATACGAACAATAAAAAGTATTAGAAAATTTAAGCTGGCGTAATCACTTCGGTTAGCCGCTAATTTATTTTAGAAGATTATTTCAAAGGTCGTAGTGTCGTGGGGGGGGAAGTAGATATCTTCACCAATGGTTCGTTCTTTCACTTCATTTATGGCTATCCACCATGTAAAATTAAGAGACTTTCCTCCTCGATAAGTATCAGTAAAAACTGTGTCTATTTCATTTCCTGAAAATTGGATATTTCCTAATGAAACAGAAGCAGTATTAATAGAGATTTTAGCATACTCCGTCGTATCCACCTTCCTCATCTTCACCTTCACGTACCCTTCCGGATCCATCTCAATCGTAGGACTTCTGGGATAGCTGTTCCATGTACTTTGCCAGTAGGTATCTGCGTCTACGCTTACATCGTAAGTACGGTCACCCGACAGGGAATAGGTGAAATTATAGACGCCTTCTTCGTCGGTTTCTACTATTTCTACCAGGGTACGACTGGGAGGAGATACAAAGCCGTTGCTTTCTTTTTCGAAGAGTGCTACGGTCGCGTTGGGGATACCTGCTTTGGTCGCGGCGTCGATGATGCGGAAGTCTGCGGGGTTTTCCTTCTCACAAGAAGCGCAGCAGAAAATCAGGAGAAGCAGGAAGAGGTAGAATGTATTTTTCATGTTATTTTTGATTTTTAAACTTAATAGACGTAGTCGTTGCGACTAATCGCTTTTTTTTAGAAAATTATTTCAAAAGTGGTGGTATCGTGGGGAGGGACGTAGAATTCTTCGCCTCTAATATTACTAGACAATTCACCAACGTTATCATAAATAAACCAAACATACTGATGTAAAAGATTACCTCTTTGTTTACTTATAAAAGAGGTATCAATATTAAGTCCACTAAAACTCATGCTTACGGTACTATTTATATATATGGTAGCATACTCCGTCGTATCCACCTTCCTCACCTCCACCTTCACGTATCCCTCCGGGTCCAGTTCAAGGGTTTTGTGATTGCGATAAGAATTCAGCGTACTATTCCAATAGCGATCCGCTCCGGCACTAATGGAGAAGAGCGTAGCATCTTTGATCTCGTAGTCAAAGTCATACTCGCCGAAATCGTTGGTAGTAGTACGCTCCCGGAATACATTGGCACCAGCGGCCGCAATGGTTCCACCGGAGCTTTCGTAGAGTTCTACGGTCGCGTTGGGAATGCCTGCTTTGGTCGCGGCGTCGATGATGCGGAAGTCTGCGGTGTTTTCTTTGGTGCAGGAAAGGCAGCTAGTGAGTAGCAGTAATAGATAAAAGATATTTTTCATGACAAGGTGCTTTTTCTTTAATTGAATACGTTAAAGATCAGGGTATAAAAGGAAGCTACCAAGCAATTTTGTCGCTTATTTTGGGAAAGGAAATTTATTTTAGAGAGATATTCCTGATATACAGGAAAAATATTTTTTAAGAAAAATGTTTTCCCGTCATTCAGGAAAAATCAGTAATTTTTTGTATTATTATTATTATTGATGGTGTTAATAAAATGAACTTGTTAGAATATGGAATATCCTACGGAACCTTCTATTGCGTTAAATGAAGTGCAATTGCAGCAGTTGTTTTTTCAACAAATTCGCAGAAAGGCAAAATCGGAAAAAGTACTGGTCAAAGAGTTGATGGAGATATTGGGTTTAGGGAAAAGCGCCATTTACCGGCGATTGAGTGGGGAGTCGATACTCTCAATGGGAGAAACCTTTAAACTGGCAGAACATTATGATTGCTCCCTGGATCAGTTTATTGGGAAGGATAAGGCCAGGGTATGCTTCGATTTTCCTGTATTAAATAATCCAATAACCGATGTAAAAACATTCATGGCGGGTATAGAATCGGATATGGGTAGAGTTACCCAACTGGCCCAGGTCAGTATAGATTTTATCAGCCGCGAGATCCCTCTTTTCCATTATTTTAATTTTCCGGAGTTGACCGCTTTCAAGACGTATATCTGGAGTAGAACCATTTGGCGATTGCCAGCCTACCAGGAACGACAGTTCAGTTTAAAAAAAATTAAAGGAATTAAACCATACCATTAAATCCAGTGAACCCGATTTTTATCAATTTATGAAAGACTGGAAAATGGCACTGGTAGAAAAATCTATTCTGGTTAATTCGACTACCTCGGCGCGGAATAAATTTTTTAATACGATTGACCGACAGTTGCAGACATTCGAAAAAAGAATAAAAAAGTATCTGGAATAAAATTGAAATTACAGATTATAAAGCGACCAACCGCCGACCAAATCGCTGATTCCCGTTATCCGTTCTAACCTCCAATTCATAAAAATAAACGCCCGCCTGATTCATTTGCAAATCAACTTCGTAATCACCTGCTACTTGAGTTAAGTCATCCACAACGATCTTTACCAGATTACCCAGTAAATCGTATATCCGTAGCTGTACGGTAGCAGAGGTACCTATCGTATATGGAATTCGGGTACTGCCATTTGTCGGATTAGGTGAGTTCTGCCCCAAGGAGAATCCGGGTAAATCAACAGTCGTCGTTGGAACGGTTAAACCACATACATCAACATCATCCGTGCAGTAAATACGGTAAGCCAGCAGCGTATCTAAGATAAAAGGATTGGGTTTGCCGGACTGATACGCGGCAATCTGAAAAGTACGGTCGTATTCTAGTTGGTCCACGGGATCTTCCTGGTGCCATTGTAGCAGCGTGGCCCGTTGCGTTTCAAAAAAATTAGGATCCGCGTTATTGGCCTGATTGCGATACATCGTATAAAAATAAAAAACGGCACGGGCAACATTTCCTTTATGGTCTTCCCGGGGTTCAAAGCTGCCGTTGCGGGACTCACTAAATTCGTCGATAATATCTTCCGGTGGAATATTACTTTGTGATTGATTATTTCGAAACCAGGTATCTGTAATATTGTCGTTAATATCTGCAAAAGGAAAACTGCCCCGGGCGGCGTTGACGGGCGTTCGCGTGGGAAAAAGATGGTGCATGTCACTGCGTGCGTTGCCATCTTCGGCACCTTTGGAACGAGGATAGGTGTGTTCGGTATTTATTCCGTTATTAGAACCGTTCATAAATGCAGCCTGCGTAGGATCTACCGTCGGGTCGAGATAAATTCGGTGGCCAGTATATACACCGGTCAGACTATCATTGATATTATAAATTTTAGAAAACATCGTATCACGAGCCATTCCGTAGCTTAATACATTATTGGGGAGATACTCCTCTTGAATAGCATCGAACAAAGCCTCGTCCGCTAAATTTGGAAAGAGAGGGGTGTGCACCTGAGCCGAGATAAAAAATGGCAGCAGAAGGACACCAAAGGAAAAAAGAATACGATTCATAATTGAAATGTTTGATAACAAAATTACGAAAACTAACACAGTCCAATTTCTGACCTAAAAGTGTAAAAACAAAAATCCCCGTATGAAAATCACACGGGGATTTTTGCTAATCTTTAAAAAGAGCAAGCTTGACGAATCAAACGTCCTGAAAATTATTTAGAGTTTAACCTTTAAAAATCTACGGGTAAAGTAATCTTCACCTTTAACTTTCATTCTGATAAAGTAATGTCCAGTGTCCAGTTTATCAATATCAATCGTGATCGCATTTCGGCCGGCAGGTAAAACCTCATCCATCCGTTTGCGGCCAAGCACATCAAAGACGACTAGTTCAATATCTTTATCATAGTAGTCATAGAATTCAACGTGAATCTCGTCGTCCGCCTGGGTAGGACGTACGGTAAACAGGTCCTTAGATTCGATATTTACTACAATGACTCCGCTATATTCAAAGCTACCATCCGTATCTATTTGCTTGAGGCGGTAATAATTATTTCCTCGAAGTGCTCTGTTATGCTTTAAGGTGTAATATTGCGTTTCGCTGGTAGTTCCGGCTCCCAGTAATTCGCCAATAGCTTCAAAATCACGGCCGTCGGTGCTATGTTCTACAATAAAGCGTTCGTTGTTTTCTTCCGATTCTGTCACCCATTCCAGGATAACATCCGCATTTTCACGATAGCCACGGAAAGCCACCAATTCTACTGGTAAAATAACCTGAGTAGACGGTCTGATAAAGATTGGAGAGGCGCCGATGGCAATACTGGTAGTAGCCCGAAGGGTATCAATTTCGCCAGAACGGGAATGATCCCATTCAAATGCCAGTACCTGATCGTGTCCCAGGGCTGCTGGAAAAATGAAAGGAACCTCTTCTACCCATTCGCTCCGGTCATGCTTGGTTTCTGCCCAGAGAACATAAGTATAAGTATGAGCAAAGGGATGTTTAAAAGCAGCTCCTCTGATACCGGTTGGGAAACTTAGTATATTAGTTCGAAGCGAATCGTACCGTAAATATTTGAGAAGATCAGAAGTTGTTTTATACGCAATTCCAGCGTCGGTTTCTTTTTGCTGATAAGGAGGTGTTTCTTCGAGACTTTCGTAAAGCCCCATCATATCAAAAGAACCTCTGGCTTCAGATTCCAGTTCTTTTTCTCCCAGATCGTAGATGCACAATTGTTGAATATTATGCTGTTGGGCTGCAACGAGGCTCTTTATCATATAATGACGCTGTGCCTTTTTACTACCGATATACTCATCAAATTCTTTGCTGGGAATATTCGTTTCAGTAACAATAAAAACTTTTTCCGGCATATCCCGGCCATCAAATCCGTGGGTATGTAAAACTGCTTCGAACTCATGTTTTTTAGCAATCAGTCCATCTACCGCAGCATCCGAATGTCGGTAATAATCGAAGTCGCCAAGATCGTTGTTCCATTCGCGCATGCTACCATCAATATGTGGGTAGGAATGAAAACTCATTACGTCGAAGTAAGCACCACCATTGTTGGGATAATCAGCGTTGACGGCTCCTCCGTTAGGGTTATCCGTATTACGCATGATGGCATCTAAAAAACTGGGATAGCCCAGACCACCTACTGCGATATACGCATCCGGATCAATGTGTTTAATAACTTCGTAGCTGATGCGTAGCATTCGAATATAAGAATAAATAGGGGCGTGAAGTTTGAATTCACAAGGCTGAGGATCAGTATCCCACCAACTACCTTCCGGATCACCGGGTTGGCGCCAGGCGAGGTCTGATTCTGCGAGGTCTGGTTCATTCCAGATTTCCCAAAATTTTACGTGGTCTTTATAGAGGCTGACCATGTCCAGTAAGTATTTAGCATAATAATTCTCTTCGTTGACGGTTCCATCATTATTCCAGATAGGACGGTATAGTCTTTTAAATACCTGAGAAGGATCGTCCGGGCAGTATTCTGTCCAGTCTCTCTGGTCATCAGAAGGGTAACCAATGAAAACGGTATTATTGACGATACCCAAGCTGGTATAATGTTCAAATTCGTCAATTTTGTTGTCGAGTCCCCAGCGTTGCAGAAATTTGTGGGGCAGTGTGGGGCGAAGGGAGTTAACGCCAACCCCTTTTATCGATTTGGTTTTATCACCGGCAGCGATATCGGCTAGTTGTTTGTCGTCCCACGGAGAGTAGTAGCCGAGGTTAGAGCCAAAGTTAAAATAGTCCAGATAAGGGGGCACCGTATCCATCGCTGTGTAAGTAACGGGGGAATTTTGAGCATTAATTTGAGTGCAGAGAAATAGCAAACACAAATGGGTAATAATCCTTTTCATAATCGTTTTTAAAAATTCGGTTTGTGAATTTGCTGACTAAACGCCAGGCACGTACGACTATATCACCAGATTAAAACGATTATTCCGCGTTATTGGAAATAATTTTTTTGTAGAAAATAGTAGTGTGTGGCCCGGTCATACAACCAGCTTTAAAGAAATTAAAAGTAGCATTAAGATGATCACACCTTTTGTGTTTGCAGCCACAAAGACGGATCGCTATCATTCAACTTCTAATTCAACAGGATTATTAATTGTCTTTCGACAAGAAATAATAAGATTCAAAACATCTGTTTTGAAAGCTTTAAAATTCGGTAGTTTTTAACTCAATAAAGAGTCAATAGGTCAGGTTTCAGGAGTAAATACAAGTATAATTGATGGGTCAATGCTCATCAATTTACTTTTAAGGCAGGTTATATTTTGCTTTTGAGAGTATCTAAAAAGAGACTAAGTGGAACGCATTTACTCATGCGCCGCACAAATATAAAAAATACAAATTTAAAAATACGAATTTTGACAAAAAAAATATAATTTTTATTACTTAATCTATATTTACTATCCTTTCCGAATACTCACCAGCTTTTGTTTTTTAATAAAATCAAAAACAGAAAGTGGCCCTGCTTCAGACTTTAATAGCGCTGATAAATGTAATATATGGGATTCATTGGTAATGGTTCCAGTATTTTTGATTGTTTTCAAATTGCAAAAAATGTGTTGCGAATTGAGGTGTCCTGCATTTTTGAGCGTGCCATGATTGATTAACCTCCCTCGGTTATTCAGCTCACTTTCTTCTTCAATTTTGAAAATACCATAATTCTGGAGCAATCCGTGTTCCGTCAGGTCAACTTTATTCTGATTAGAAATGATACCTTCATTTTTTACGGTAAAATCGATTTGACAAGCTTCAGTGATTTGTGGAAAATGATTTCCTTGGGGTACCCGCGGAATAAAGGCATGGAGATAGCGAAAAGGAAGACCGTTTGACCAATTAGCAGCATCGTGCCAGTTATGGTCTGTTTTTCCGGTCCATTCTGTATATTTAAGGGTAGAATTTAATTTAAGGTGATTATTTGCAATAGGACTTGCCTTAAAAATTTTTCTTTTTATTACATTTATAGACGAATGTAAAAATGTGATCTTATTCATAATATAAATTTTACGTAAAGAAGTTTTGCCAACTTCGATGATGGAAAAGAGGCGTACCTTATTTATTAAATCAATTATTATGCTAAAAGCTATTGACGATGCCAAAAAATGAATATCACCCCATTGACTGTAATTATTACGACGAATTAGTGCTATTGGTCATGCAAAAAAAAACATGCGAAGTTGTCTACCGAAATATGGACGGTGAGCAGGTCCGCGAGACGACTACGATTGTAGATGTTTTCACAAAAGAGAAAGCGGAATATATAAAACTGTCAAACGACCAACTCATCCGGTTGGATTATCTTATTTCTGCGGATGGGAAAGAAAATAAATTATCTTGCTCCTGATTTGATGGCCTATGAAAAAACACTACCTCTATATTATTATATTATTTTTCTTTTCGAATTTCTTTGCGCAGGAGTCGCCCGAGGAATTGCTTTCCTTTGATCGGTTGGGACAAAGTGATATTAAGATTCATGCTGCCGGAGAAATTGATCAGCGTGTGCTGTCTGCCAGTCGAACGTTGCAATCCATAGATGAGCTTCCTTTCACTATCTATGTAGTGACTCGGGAGGAGATTTTTAAAAATAATTATACCACGTTAGTCGATGTGCTTAAAACAGTGCCAGGCATCAGGGTTTCGCAACCGGGTTCTGCCCTGGAAGGAGAAACATTTGTGATGCGGGGATTATTGGGAAATGGCTATACCAAAATTTTGGTAAATGACCTTCCTGTCAAACCTTTTGTGGTGAGTGGAATGCCCATCGGTGCCCAATTACCCATCAAGGAAGCAGAAAGGATTGAGATTATTTTTGGACCGGGAGCGTCTATTTATGGAGCGGATGCTTCGGCGGGTGTCATCAATATTATCACTTCGCAGACGGAACGCCCTATTTACGCGCAGGCGGATTTGAGCATCGGTAACAATCAGTATAACCACCTCAGTGTTATGTTCGGTGGAAAAATTGGTAAAGGCAAAAGGGTATTAAAATTTTCGATGTACGGAAGTACCACGGAGTTTGATAAATGGCGGGTAGACTTAGATGCATCCGACTTGTACAACCCTCTGAATTATAGTGGCGTGGAGGATACCAGTTTTTTACGAAACCCTAACTATACTGGAAGCGCCAACGAAATTGTAATTGGTGATTTGCCACACCTCAGCAAATCGTTGGGTGTACAACTAAAATACCGATCACTAAATTTCTCTTTTAGTAAGATGTACCGCCGGGATCACAGTGCGCTTGGACTAAATCCATTAGCAGTCTCTTACGCGGACCCTTCTACCTTTACTGGAGAAACCATCAATACTATTAATATTGGATTTAATCGCCGAAAACCAAAATGGGGGATGAATACCAATATTAATTATATCGGCCACCGAACAGATAACAACTCTTCTACGATTTATATAGACAACTCTTTGTCTAGGGTGTTAAAGTTTTATGTAAACACATTATTGGAGCCTTTTCCGGAAATTAGAGATTCTATTAATAATAATAATTTTAATCGTTTTTTTTCTGGACGAAGATATCAGTACGCGGCTTCGGATGATCTGAGACTGGAACAACTTTTTAATGTTAAACCTTTAAAAAATTTAGAAGCAATCGTCGGGATAAATCTCGCAGGAAGTTTTTATCAGCCCCAAATTAATTTTCTACAAAATCCCAATTCCAGGGATCAGGTCATCACAACGGATACTTCCATTATTTTCTTGGGAGGGCCTATTTTTGTGGACAATAATTTTATTGGTAGCTGGGGCCTGTTTTCTCAATTATATTTATCCTTAAAACGATTAAATGTAATTGCGGGCATCAGGTACGATACTTTCTCTGAGCTTAGTCCTTTCGATGCTGAAGGAATCAAAACCATCAATCCCAGGGTAGCAGTACTATATAAAATAAACGAAAAAACAAGTTTTTACGGAGCGGTCGCCACGGCTTTCCGATTACCTTCTCCCTTTTACGGGGCTAACACTTTTTTAGTTAGGGAAACAAATTTTACGGATTTTGAGACTAATCCTTTAGAGGTACGACCAGAAAGAACCAGGAGTGCAGATTTGGGATTACGCTATCAGATAAATAAAAACGTCAGAACAGATTTTAATGTGTTTTTGAATCAAACCAATAATTTTATTTCCCCATTTTTTGATATTAATTTTTCTAGTCCACAAAATATTGAAGCGCTGATCGGCTATGCCAATGATGACCTTTCCGAAATTCTTCTGTACGGAGGTCAGGCAACCATTAAATGGGATAATCTATGGTCTTATTGGAATCTGGACGTAGCCATGAGCCTTAATTTTAG
>CALLLR010000224.1 GCA_938008185.1 uncultured Saprospiraceae bacterium | reverse complement strand
TTCCTCCATTCTGTTTTTATTAATAATAATTTCCAAAGCAGTTCCCGGTTCGTGCCAGCCGGGAGCATAATAGTATTTTGCGATCTGATAAAAGCCCATTTTATAATCGTGATAGGGACCAATCCATTCGGTGGCGTCGATTGTTCCTTTTTCGAGTCCCGTATATAATTCACTACCCGCTAACAAAACCGGAGAACCACCCGCACGCTTCAGTACCTTTCCACCCAATCCCGGCATCCGCATTTTTAATCCTTTAAAATCATTGAGGGTATTGATCTCCCGGTTAAACCAGCCACCCATTTGCACTCCGGTATTTCCACCCAACATGGGTACCAGTCCATAATCTGCGTATAAGGACTCCCAGAGTTGCAGACCACCACCGTTGTCGATCCAGGCGTTCAGTTGCTGCGCATTCATCCCAAAGGGAACCGAAGCAAAAAACTGAGCTGCCGGAATTTTACCCGCCCAATAATAAGCTGCGCCCGAACCCATATCGGCAGCTCCGGTGCGCACCGCATCAAAAACTTCGAGTGGAGGAACCAATTCTCCGCCCCCAAAAACCTTAATGTCCAATCGACCACCGGACATCTCCCGCACCCAATTGGCAAAATAGGTACAGCCTTCTCCCAGGACCGGAAAGTTAGGTGGCCAGGTGGTGACCAGTTTCCACTGAAATTTTTTGTCGGTAATAATATTCGGACTGGAGGCAGTATTTTGCGCTATATTAGTGGGTCCGCAACCGCGAATCAAAAAGGGTAGCGAAATGGTTCCGAGGGCCGCCCCCTTTAGAAAGTTTTTTCTGGTTAACTTAGCCATGATTTTAAAAGATATTTTATGCCTAAAAATAAGAAAAATACCGCGCTCCGTCTGCACGCTGAAGATGCTTACGCCGCAGAACTAAAAGCGCTTGCTAAAACGGATGATCGTTTTCGACCGACCAACTGGAATTTGTCTCCCTGGGCCGTGATCACTTATCTGATGGGAGGAACCCTGGACGATGGGACGGTGATCGAACCAAAATATTACGGAAACCGCCGAATTATGGAAGTGGCCGTTGCTACGCTGGCGACCGATCGCGCGCTTATGTTGATTGGTATTCCCGGTACGGCGAAGACCTGGGTTAGTGAGCACCTTGCGGCGGCAATTAGTGGAGACTCAAAATTACTGGTACAAGGAACTGCCGGACTCACCGAAGAAGCGATGCGATACGGTTGGAATTATGCACGTCTGATTGCCGAAGGGCCGTCCGAAAAAGCATTAGTGGCGAGTCCAATTATGACGGCCATGGAAAACGGAAAAATTGCCCGTATTGAGGAGTTAAGCCGAATTCCTTCAGAAGTACAGGATACCTTGATTACTATTCTTTCCGAAAAAATATTACCCGTTCCGGAAATTGGAATAGAAATACAAGGCAACCGTGGGTTTAATGTCATTGCAACCGCCAATGACCGTGATAAAGGCGTCAACGAATTATCCAGCGCCTTACGTCGGCGTTTTAACACGGTGGTCATGCCACTACCGGCAACCTTAGAAGAGGAAGTAAAAATTGTAAAAACGCGAGTACACAAAATTGCGGAACGATTGGAATTACCTGCTTCCGCTGCTCCAGTTAAAGAAATTCAGAGACTGGTTACGATTTTCCGTGAATTACGTTCTGGTAAAACGGAAGACGGTCGTACCAAGATTAAATCTCCTACCAGTACGTTAAGTACGGCAGAAGCTATTTCGGTGATTAATTCTGGGCAGTCGCTGGCAGCTCACTTTGGTGATGGAGAATTAAAGGCGGCAGATTTAGCGGCGGGTATTACAGGAGCCATTGTAAAAGATCCAATACAGGATCAGGTGGTATGGCTGGAATATCTGGAAACGGTTGTGAAAGATCGTAAAGACTGGAAGGATTTGTACCGAGCCTTTATGGATTTGTCTTAAGGACTAATGCACGAGTACACTGCGCAATAAATTCATACGCCGTGTACTCATACTACAAAATTTATTGTAAAATATTTAAATCATTTTTCACATTGAATACCCTTAAGGCATCGTCATTACAGGCAACTAAAACGGCTGCTTTTTTATTTTTACCAATTTTTATGAGTTCCATATTTTTGACATCATAAGGAATGTTAAAACCACTCGTTTTGGGCGTCATTGCTTTAAAATCTCCTTCTCCATTTCCCGTTAATAACAGACCTAGAGAGGCATCTGCACGGGTAGTTTCTGCTTCGGATCCAAAAAGATTTCCACCCAGTAACAGATCGAGATGACCATCTTGATTAAAGTCAGCAGTAAGAATACTATTGACGGAAGAGAATTGTGCTTCTACGGGTAATTTTTTGATGCGATAAGTTCCGCCATCGTTGATGAGTAGAATACTTTCAAATAATTTGGCTTCGTAGTGTAGTGCTTTTTCCAGGTTTTCACCAAAAATATCTTCTACTTTTGCGTCCGCAAAAGAATTATAGCTAGGGAATTTTTGCGCAACAAAAGGCATTTGTTCCGAAGAACATTGACGACCTCGAACGGGCACTTCATTGTCACCATCGTATTTAACCAATACAATGTCCATAGATTTGTTACCGTCAAAATCGGCACTGTAGATATGAAATGGTTTTTCTGGCGATGCGTGAAATTTATAATTACTACCAAGGTTTCCAAGAATAAAATCCTGATCGCCATCGCCATCGATATCACTTTCGGTAATTGTGTTCCACCAGCCCGTGGTTTCGCTCATGCCCATCTGCTCGGTTACCTCCACGAAGTTACCACTTTGGTTTTGGAAAAATTTAACAGGCATCCATTCTCCAACTACGATTAGATCATAGGCACCATCTTTATTAAAATCTGTCCAAACCGCATCAGTTACCATTCCTTGCAAAACCATTTCTCTGGAGGTTTCGATGGCTACGTCAACAAAGGTTCCGTTATCATTTCTAAGCAAATAGGTTTGGGTGGAATACGGATACATATTCGGAATGACCCTCCCTCCAACAAATAAGTCTAAATCACCATCTTGATCATAATCAAATGCCTCAACACAAGACCCACTAGCTAGCGTTTCGGGAATCTCAGAAGATTTTGTAAAAATACCTTTACCATTATTCGTATAAAGCCGGTCATGATAAAAAGCGTCTTTGGCAGGTAACTCTGTTCCGCCGCTGACCACGTAAAGATCAAGATCTCCATCCTGATCGGCATCAAAAAATAAGGCATCCATATCTTCGTGAGATTTGTCTTTTTCAAAAGCAGATACTTTTTTTCGTTTAAAGCCCTTTGACGTTTGTAAATATAAAGCACCAGTCTGATTCATGGCTCCGCCAATATAAAAGTCTTCCAGTCCATCTCCATTTACATCGCCAGTGGTCGTAAATGGCCCTAATTGAGAAAGCTTGTGAGGAAGTAAAACCTGCACTTTGTAATCATCAAATTTGTTTTCTTTATGTTTAAAAGGTTGATCAAGTATTTTATTTGTTTCTTCCACAAATAGTTGATTAGAAGCGGCAGATATGTTTTTTGAACCGTTGGCATCTTTATAATCTAGAGAGAGCGTTTGGTTAGTTTTCACGGCTTTCATTACCGAAGTTTTTCCATCCAGCCATTCAACGATGACCTCGTCTATTTGCGATAGATCACCCAAGCCAAAGTGCATCACAGGTTCGCTACTTGATTGAAAACCTCGCACCATGATCATTTCTTTGAATTGCTTAGTTCCATTGTAGTTGAGTGTAACTTTGGCACCAAGTCCATTGGTATTAAATAACTTACCCTTTAGTTTTAATTTTAAATAATTATTACCATTTCCACTAGCTTTATTTTCGTAAATCATTGCCTCATCATCAAGATTATTAATGACTAAATCCAGGTCGCCGTCCTGATCTAAGTCTGCGATAGCAGCCCCTTGACTAAACGTTTTTTGATCCATTCCCCATTGATCACTAACATTGGTAAAAGTAAGATCGCCGTTATTTTTATAAATGTAATTAGTGAGTTTAGTAGAAGGCATAATTTCGTACAGATCATGAAGAGGGACCTTTCCATTATTTTTTGCAATAATTTTCGCACTCTCTTTGGCAAAGTCCTTATCAAAAACATCTCGTTTATAGCCATTAGCTACAAAAAGATCTTTCAGTCCATCATTATCATAATCGTCAAGTAAACAGGCCCAACTCCAGTCAGTTTTAGAGATTCCGGCCAGTTGGGAAATTTCACTAAATCGTCCGTTCCCACGATTTAACTGTAGAGAATTATGCATGTATTGATGATGCATACCTCCCTTCACCATCCGAGTAAGTTTTTCCGGATTCATGCTTGCCATATTGGTTTTTGATCGTTTATAATTTTCGGGTAACATCTCAGTGGTCATGATGTCGGCCCACCCGTCGTTGTTAATATCTGCAATATCCACCCCCATCGCGAAAAGAGAAATATGATTGGTCATTTTCTGAACTTCTTCCTTAAAAGTTCCATCTTTTTGATTGATATAAAGAAAGTCAGGTTCTTCGTAATCATTCGTTACGTAAATATCTATCCATCCATCTTTATCGATATCAGCGGTTACAATCCCGAGTCCATGTGCATAGTTTACAATACCTGCTTTTTTTCCTATTTCGCGGAAATTATTTTTGCCGGTATTTTCGTATAGCTTATCGCGGGTAGCGTCTGGTGGATTTGCTACTTTGCGATCTCGGTCTTTAACAGGGCTACCAAATTCCATGGGGTGATTAGTTATATAAACGTCCAGGTCACCATCCTTATCGTAATCAAAAAAGGACGCTTGGATAGAATAACCATTTTCAGCTAAACCGTATGCTTTGGCTTTTTCTTCAAAAGTTCCATCTTTTTGATTGATATAAAGTAAGTTCTGGCGGTTATACTCCCCTTTTTTACGCCAATCAGATTTGCATACATAAATATCCAGCCAGCCATCACTATTAATGTCAACCATACTAACACCCGTATACCAGCCATCATCTGCGGCGACTCCTGCCACATCGGTAATATCTTCAAATTTTAAGTCTCCTTTATTCAAATATAATTTATTGGGTACTTCGTTACCAGAAAAATATACATCAGGTAATCCATCATTATTAATATCCCCGATCGCAACACCTCCTCCGTTATAGATATATTCAAAATTGAGATAATTTTGTTCTACATCCTCCGTAAGGTTGTTAGCGAATTTTATTCCGCTGCGCCCTGGACTAAGTAATTCGAAGCCTCCACCTTTCTGATTATTTGTAGTAGAGTTAGAACTGGTGGAATCAGTTGATTCAGTAGCGTCAGATTGGCAAGCAGAAAAACTTCCAATAAAAAGAGATAGACAACACAGGTAAAAAAAAGACTTAACGTTCATGGAATTATCTTTTAGGTTTTGAACAAGTTCTATAATAGCTTAAGTAACTTCAAAGTGTACTAACACAAGCTTATTAATAAATAATACAAAAATCCAGCCCTTATAGAGTGATTCTTAAAATACAAAAATAACAGTTATATATTTAAAAATATACAAGTGATGATAAGAGATAGAATAGAAAAGTAAATTTGCTATTAGTCGGTATAATATTTATATTTGTTATTAACGAATATTTACAATACAAACTTCACTCCTCCCCTGAGATTCCCTTGACTCGGTCCCCAAGTTTATTACGAATTTTATTTTAACCAAGACCGTAAAAAATGAGGAATCTACTCCTATTATGCCTGTGGGCATATGTATCCGCCGTATCTGGCCAGGATTTTATTTTAAAAAAATTAGATACTTCTATTAATACGAGGAGTTTTGACGAAATCGCTCCCTGTATTAGCAATGACGGTCAGCGGTTATTTTATACCCGAACTGGTTATCCCGATTTTGATCAAACGCTGATTGAATCTGATGAGGATCTTTCCATTATTCTACCAAAAGCAAAATATGATCAACGTTTAAGAGAGATTTATACTTTATTGGGCGATAAACCAGGTGAGAAAACCTATCAGTCTGCTTTTAATCAGGATATCTGGGAAGCTCGTTGGGATGGAAATAATTTTGTGACGGATAATCATCCCGAGTATCCATTAAATAATGCGTTGCCCAATAGCGTAAGCTCCTTCGGAGCAGATGATCAAACGCTGGTACTGATTAATCAATTTATAGTGGGCGGAGGAATGGCGAAAGGATTCTCTACGGTAAAACAAAAAAAGGATGGTACTTGGGACTTTCCAAAACCACTTCCCATTAATAATTATCATAACTCTGGTGAGGATGTTAATCTTACTATGAGCAGTGATGGACAGGTTATTATTCTTTCTATGGAACGAGAAGACGGAATGGGACAGAGTGATCTGTACATTAGCGTTAAACAAACCAACGGTAATTGGAGTCGCCCCGAAAATATGGGAGGTGGTGTAAATTCTCCCTGGAGAGAAACCACACCTCACTTAAGTAGTGATGGCCTTTCGCTCTATTTTGCTTCCAATCGTGGTTATACAACGAACGGTGGCAGCGATATTTATGTCCAGGAAAGGATTGGAAGAGACTGGAAAAACTGGTCGGCACCCCGTAAATTTAAAGCACCTATCAACTCAGATGCGCACGACAGCCATCCATATTTTAACGCTGCTACTGGACAGCTTTATTTTAGTTCTACCAGGGACGGAAGTAGCGATATTTTTATGATTCAGATCAGTGAGCCAGAAAAAGGAGTGAATCCAGTAGTTTCGGAAAGGCCCAGTTCGCATTTGGAAAAAGTAGAAATTTTATCATCTCAAAAAATAAAAAGTCAAGAAGAAAACGAACAATTGAAATTGCTGACTGCTGCTCACCCTATTATACAAACGCCCGCAAGTATTGGTAAAAAAATAGAGATAAAGCCCATATTATTCCGTCGATCAACCGCAGAGATGTTATCTAAGTCTTACTTTGAAATTGAAAGGGTAGCCGATTATCTCCGCCGTCATCCCTACGTAAAAGTCAGGATTGCCGGCCATACGGATAATCAGGGTGATAGAGATAACCTGTATGATTTGTCGCGTGATCGCGCTTCGGAAGTGATGCGTTTATTAACTGAAATTGGAGATGTCAACCCGAATAGAATGGAGGGGGTAGGACACGGAGGAGACTTGCCGATAGCGAGCAATCAATATGAAAGAGGACGAAAGAAAAATCGTCGAGTAGAAATTGAAATAATTGAAACGGGTATTTCTGCGAAGGAAGAGGAGGCAAAAGTCGGGATCAGGTAAAAAACGCTGCGATTAGTAGGTTAAACTCAGGGTACAATAATAAAGTAGCGATGAAATTTGTTATATTTGTTCTGGTACTATGTAAGTACATTTTAGATTATTTAGATCTCTAAAAACAAATGATTATGAATATATTATTATTTGCACTCCCAGGTGGACCTGAATTAATTATCATTTTATTCGTGGTGCTTTTACTTTTTGGAGGTAAAAAAATTCCGGAATTGATGCGTGGTATGGGAAAAGGAATCAAAGAATTCAATAACGCCAAAGCATCTATTGAGACAGAAATAAAGGAAGGAATGAAAGAGGCAGACAAGAAAAAGATTGAAGATAGCCGTAAAGCGGAGTAACCAAGAGAATAGGCCTTGTAAAAATTTTGATAAAAAAGCTGCCTTGATTTTAATAAATCAAGGCAGCTTTTTTATTAAATCATCATGCGTTTTGCTATAAACCTAGCTTTGCTTTTACGAGTGGCAATACATCCGTAGCATCTTCCGCAAAAAGTACTACGTTAAAAGCGCCGGAGTCGAAAATCATCGTAAAACCATTTTCTTTTCCTACCGCCTGTACGGCAATATCTGCTTTTTCGTAGATAGGTTTAAGTAAAGCTTCCCGCTTTTTTACAACTTCTTCTTCTCCCTTAGCTCGAGCAGCGTACAACTCTTGCTCCTCAGCGGCCAACTTTTCTTGCTCTGCTTTGGCTTGAACGGGAGGTAATTCCTGAAAACGTTTCTGCAAATCTGCTATCTTCGCCTGAAAAGCAACCACTTTATCCTGCAAAATCTTTTCCTGTTGTTGACGATAAGCTTGTAATTCTGCTTCTGCTCCCTTAGATTCGGGCATCATACTCAACATAAGACCACTATTCAAATGTCCAAATTTCTGGGCCAACACTTCGGTCGTACTAAATAGTGCCAACGATAGCATTAATATCCCAATTTTAAATATTCCTTTCATCTTTTTATTTTTAAACTGAAATAATTTTCAGTAATGAGAAAATCAGGAGATAAAGTCCCCGATTATTAGACCGCAAAAATACTAGCATGTCATCAGATTACGTAATTTTTAACAGAACCTTATTAATATTTACCCCTCTTATGGTAGAAAAAATACCATAAACTGGGATATTCCAACACCAAATTTATGAAATCAACCTTTTATGGCTATAATATTTCGTTATATCTTCCTATATTTAGCACTGTTAACTAACTTATTTAAATTAAAAAGAAGAAACTATGGGATTTTTCGATTTTCTAAAGAGCTTGTTTGGTTCAGTTAAGGATTCTGCGAGTGATGTTGCATCCGGTGCAAAAGATTTAGCAGGGGATGCACTAGACAAGGCGGGCGATGCCGCAGGTGGTTTAAAAGACTTAGCAGAAGATGCGATAGATAAGGCGGGAGACGCTGCCGGTGGATTGAAAGACCTTGCGGGCGACGCAATGGACAAAGCGGGTGATGCGGCGGGTGGGCTAAAAGATATGGCGGGTGATGCGGTCAACGCGGTAAAAGATAAGGCGGGCGACGCAGTAGATGGCGCGAAAGATATGGCGAGTGGCGCGATGGATAAGGCGGGTGATGCGGTTAATGCGGTAAAAGATAAGGCGGGCGACGCAGTAGATGGCGCGAAAGATATGGCGAGTGGTGCGGTGGATAAGGCGGGTGATGCGGTTAATGCGGTGAAAGATAAAGCAGGCGACGCAGTAGATGGTGCGAAAGATATGGCGAGTGGTGCGATGGATAAGGCAGGCGATGCGGTTAATGCGGTGAAAGATAAAGCAGGCGACGCAGTAGATGGTGCGAAAGACTTGGCGAGTGGTGCGATGGATAAGGCAGGCGATGCGGCCAATGCGGTGAAAGATAAAGCAGGCGACGCAGTAGATGGCGCGAAAGACTTGGCGAGTGGTGCGATAGATAAGGCAGGCGATGCGGCCAATGCGGTGAAAGATAAAGCAGGCGATGCAGTAGATGGTGCGAAAGATATGGCCGGTGATGCGCTGGACGATGCAAAAGATGCGGCCTCTGATTTAGAAGACGACATAAAAAACAGTTAATATTTTAAATTATTAGAACGATTATTAATCGTTTCTCTGGCCAGCTTGTAATGTAAGTACAAGCTGGCTTTTTAACTTTTAGAAACGCTATGCTTGCACCTTATTTTAATGCTGCAGATATCGAAGCCGGATGTGATGAAGCTGGTCGCGGTTGTTTAGCCGGGCCAGTATTTGCGGCGGCAGTTATTTTGCCAAAAAAATTTACACATCAATTATTGAATGATTCAAAATTGATGAGTGAAAAGAATCGGGATATTTTACGGCCTATTATTGAAAAAGAAGCGATCGCTTGGGCAGTGGGAACAGTAGGGCCCCAAGAGATTGACGAAATAAATATTTTGAACGCTTCCTTTCTGGCGATGCACCGAGCGGTTGACCAGTTAAAAATTAAACCAACTTCGTTATTAATCGATGGAAATCGATTTAATAAATATCCAGATATTCCTCATCATTGCATTGTAAAAGGGGATAGTAAGTATTTATCAATTGCGGCGGCTTCTGTACTGGCAAAAACGTACCGGGATAAATATATGGAAAAGGCAGCATTAGAAAATCCGGGGTACGACTGGCATACGAATAAAGGATATCCCACAAAGGCGCACCGACGAGCGATTGCCGCCTTGGGTATTACCACTCACCATCGCAAATCATTTCGATTACTCGCTGATTTATAATCTACTTAATACATAGCGGGCGTAATTCCCATTGGTTTCAAAATCACCACAGTCCTCCCCCTCCAGGAACTGTCGAAGATAGTCTGTCCGGCCAGTATAATTTGTTCGATAATTGAGCCAGAACCAATCATTACCCACCTGGTCCGCGATTCGGGAAATGCCTAACGGGTTCATAATTGACGATTCACAAATTACATCAAGGGTAATCTGATCAAGCGATCTTACCTGGTCGGCATCAAAGGTCAAATTATCAATGAGAGTTGTGATATCTTGTACATCGGGATCATCACGACGAGTAGAACCTTCAGCAATTTTGGTTAGAGCATTGGTATTAATGCGATTGATAATTTGGTAAAATAGAAATTTTTCGTTCATCAAACTGGCTTCGAAAGCAAGTAGATAATAGAGTTCGTGTTCTGTCTCAAGACTTCTAAGTAGTCCCGTTGTTAAATAAAGATCACCTCCGGGTATAACGAAAATATTTTTTTCTGGTCGGTTGAGGATGGTTATATTCCAGGAGCGATTAGGATTCCACTTATTGTCCTGAGGAGATCGACGATCTCGACGCATCTCATTGGTCGATTGATCATAGAGCGTTTGAATGAATTGATAGATTGTTGAATCGTAAGGTGGAATGTTAGGTAACACGGGAAAGCGTTCGTCTTCAAAAGCAATGGCAATTTTCACCTTATCACCCAATGCTTCGCGTTGTTGTTTAGTAAATTGACTAGGTGGAATAATCGGCTCCTCATATTCCGGTAGGCAGGAATAGAGGAGGACTAATACCAGAGCTGTCATTACAATAACGGGCCAATGGCCGCGGCGGGTATTCATGTTTCTGTTTTTGTTCTAGTGCTTAGTCAAAAGTAAATAAAAACAAAGACTAAATCCACTAGTTCAACGTCTCTAGCCATACATATCATCAATCTCTTTCTTAAATTTTTCGGCGATTACTCTTCTTTTCAGTTTCATAGTTGGGGTTAATTCTGCGTCCGAACCATCTTTTTTAGTGGCTTCCCATTCTGCGTCGAGTAAAGTGAATTTTTTGATTTGTTCAATATGACTAAATCGCGGGTTGTACTTATCGATAATTTCCTGGTAACACGTAAGCACCTTATCGTGGATGATCATTTCTTTAGGAGAAGAACAAGAGACCTGATTTTCTTTACACCAGCTTTGTAGTGCTTCTTTAGCTGGCACAATTACCGCGGAAACAAATTTTTTGGCATCGCCTACGACCATTACTTGCTCTACTAAAAAATCCTCTTTTAGTGCACTTTCGATGGGAGCTGGAGCAACATATTTACCGCCAGAAGTTTTTAGTAATTCTTTTTTACGATCCGTTATTTTTAAAAATTGGTTGGTATCTGATTTTACAAGTTTGCCAATATCTCCGGTACGAAACCAACGCTTTCCATTAATCTCTTTGAAAACTTCGTCTGTTTTTTCTTGCTGATTATAATAACCCATCATTATGTTAGGACCGGCAGCCAATATTTCCCCTTCTCCTTCCTTGTATTCCCCTTCACTGGGATCAATGTAAATTTCTACCTGTCCGAGTGTTGGCCCCACTGATCCAAGCATAGCATTTCCTTTGTCGTAACGATTGATTGTTAAGCCAGGAGAAGTTTCAGTCAGTCCGTATCCTTCTCTTACTGGAATACCGGCAGCAGAAAAAATCCGGGCCATGCTAATGGGGCAGGGAGCAGCTCCGGTTAAGATACCTTTTATATTACCGCCGAGTGCCTGACGCCATTTTGAGAAAATTAGTTTATCCGCAAGACTTCTTTTAATAGCCGCCATTCCCGAAAATTGTTTATCATAAGCGTAATCATCCGTCAAAGAAAGTGCCCAAAAGAATAACTTTTTTTTGGTTCCGGTTAGCTCAAGACCTTTATTATAAATTTTTTCGTAAACCTTTTCTAATAATCTGGGAACGGTGGTAAAAAAGTGTGGTTTTAAAGTTTGTAAATCTCCGGTTTCTCCTCCCAAATTCTCAGTTCCAGTAAAGGTGATGGTCACTCCTCGATATTGATAGGCATAAGCAGCCGAGCGTTCAAAGACGTGACAGAGCGGTAAAAAACTGAGAACGGTATCGCCAGGACTGATGGGCATGAGGTCATCTACGTCCACTACATTAGAAGCGATATTTTTATGAGAAAGCATGACTCCTTTCGGATTTCCCGTCGTACCAGAAGTATAAATAATAGTTGCTAATTCTTTAGGCTCAATACTATCCATAATTTTTTTCACTTCGGGAAGTCCCTCATCTGTAAAGATATCTTCCCAAAATTTCATTCCTTCCTGGCGGTCAAAAGTATAGATGTCAAGGAGGGACGGAACCTTTTTTCGTGCAATCCCAACTTTGTCGCAGAGATCATCCGTACCTAAGAAACAATATTTAATTTCCGCATCGTTAAAAATATACTCGTACTCACGTGGACTGATGGTCGGATAAACAGGAACGGTGATGGCCCCAATCTGCTGAATGCCAATATCTGCAATACTCCATTCTGCCCGATTTTTATAAGTGATGAGTGCAATTTTATCATTCTTTTTTACCCCAAGTTTTAGTAATCCACAACTAAATTTATTAGCACGTTCAATGATCTCATCTGTACTATAATATTTCCATTCTCCGTTTAATCGGGAACCAATAGATTTTTTAAGGGGATTATTTTTTTGTTGATGATAAATAAAGTCAAAAAGACGCATCGTAGTCATGATCTGTAAATTTGGTCAGGAATGAAGTTTAATGTTAGAAAGAATAAATATAAGAAACATTTAACCAATGACAAAAAAAAGCGTCGCTGGCAAAACCAGCGACGCTTCCTTACACTTTTTGGAATTAGCTTATTTAGCTTGACCAGTCAAACTTAATACCAGTCCAATTTCATCATGAATGATTTTATCCTTGGCAGTACCAATTAGTCCAGAACCGTATTTTACGTCCCAGTCCGTACGATTGATTTTGAAAGAAGGACTTACCACAGAAATTTTATCACCCGCCATTGCTATCTTGGCAGGAATGGTGATACTTTTGGTAATACCTTTAATCGTTAGATCGCCAGTAATTTTGCTGTCAGTCCCGCTGCCGCTAGCACTGGTTACTTTGAAAGTAGCCATTTTATGAGCATCCGTGTTGAAGAAATCTTCGTTTTTCAGATGTCCTTCGAGTTTTTCTTTTCCGTCTCCTGCTTTTAAATCAGTAACGGTGATACTAGTCATGTCAATGTTAACTGTTCCAGCGGAAACCTGTCCGTTACTGGCTGCAATTTCACCGCCGCTGATTTTTACAGTACCGGAGTGTTGGCCACCAACCTTGGTGCCCGTCCATTGTAATTGCCCATCTGTGATATTAAACATTTTGTCGGATGCATTGGCAGTAGCTGGTGTAGCAGTAGCTTCCGTTGTGTTAGCATCTACTCCTTTAGGTGCCTTTTTACAAGCGGTAAAGCTAAGGCCTAAAATTAGTAACAGGCAGGAAAATTTAAATAATAATTTCATGTTTTAGAATTGTTTTGATTAAATAAATAGTGGAACGATAACTACAAAGCGTTGCTCCGTATGGATACAAAATAACTCAAATAAAATGAATTAGATATGAACCTACTCTATAAGCTTCGAAGGTGGCGTATTGTTCATGGCATTGAGAAAATAAATCATATCGTTGATACTGGCCACGATGGTAATATTATCGGAAGATTTTACTTGCTGAACAACAACCTGATAACCAGAAAGGAGAATTTGGGAGTTAGGAAAGGTCTCAGAAAGTGTTTTTATGTAGGTTTGAACCGGCGTTTTAGTGTAAGTCTCGGTAACCATCGTAAAGATAAAATCTGGCTGATATACTTTACAGGCATCTTTTACATCCTGAAGTGAGATTTTGGGTCCTAAGTAGATTACCTCGTTCTTTCTTGATTTTATTAAATAATGAATCAATAAAAGACTCAACTCTTGATTTTCACCCTCCGGAAGGTAAATAACAAACTTCTTAGTGGTTTTTTTAGTCTTGGCTTGTGTAGGGGGGACAGCATCAATTGCAGCGATAATTTTTTGCCGGATCAGACAACTGATAAAATTTTCCTGTACAGGATAAATTGAACCCGTTAACCATAGCAGGCTTAATTTGTCTAAAAAGGGATAAATAATTTCCAGCATGGTTCTTTCGAAACCAATTTTTTGAATATTCGTTGAAATAATACGATCAAACTTGTACTCATCCATTTCGATCATGGATAAAGTCAGGGCATCCATTTGAGCATTATCTTCCAGAGTGACAGCAGACATATCAGCTACCCTTTCAGCAATTTCTTTTTCGCTCATTTTTGCGATTTTGGAAATTTTTATGCCGTTTTTATTAAGGAAAGCGATGTTGAGCAAATGTTTGAGATCCTCATCTTGGTAGTACCTAATGTTGGTCTTGGTTCTTTGAGGAGTAATAATATTATAACGAGTCTCCCAAATCCTGATGGTGTGAGCCTTAATTCCGCAGAGATTTTCCAAATCCTTTATTGAGTAAATTGCCAAAACGATGTGTGAGTTTAATGATAAAACATCAATCAACAGTTAGCCAACAGTATTTGAGGCGAATAGTTTAAAACTACTGGCCGTCATTTAATGACATATTTCGCTATAAAATTGAGAGATGGTCAAGTTTTTCTCTATTTTTAATCCTTAAAAGCAAAAAATACACCTATTATCCTTTTTAAAAATAAAATTTATGAGCTTATTCTACCAAAAGATAACCCACTTCTTTGTCGTACTTTTATTTCTAAGCGTTTCTATAACGTCTCTATCGGCACAATGCACCTACACGGCGAATTTATTTGATTCCTTTGGCGATGGTTGGAATGGTTCGGAATTGAGTGTAATTATCAATGGCGATACCACCGTTTATACAATTGAGACTGGAGATGAATTTTCTGCCGACATTATGATTCAAGATGGAGACGCTGTAGCACTCTCTTACGTGGCTGGAGCTTTTCAAAATGAAGTTACTTATGAGTTTTTAGACAACAGTGGAAACGTTATTTTTTCCGATGGACCTAACCCTGAAGAAGGCAATGTATTTCAATTAATCGCAAGTTGTGGAGCGTGTGGATTTCCGGAAAATCTTATTATCGACGAAATTCTGGGGGACGGAGTGGAAATAAGTTTTACCGAAAACGATACTGCTACTACCAACATAATTTATTATGGTTTACAAGAATTGACTTTTCCGGACCTGACAAATTTTAACACGACCAACTCAAGTAGTGTAATGATTGAAGGATTAATGGAAGATACTACTTACCAGATATATTTTTCTTCTATTTGTGAAAACGGAGATACCAGTTCTATCATCGGTCCCATTAATTTCAGAACACTATTTGCAAATGATGTAGGCATTACGGGAATTACCGCTCCGGTGGCTGATTGTGATCTGGGCTTAGAAACTATTACATTTAATCTATCTGGATTTGGCTCCAATCTGCAATCACTTTTCGCTTTTAATTATAGCGTAAATGGCGAAGTTGTACCTTTACCGATGTTCGAAGACGGATTCTTTACCGGAGTAGTCGGTAGTGATGATACGGTCTCCGTAAGTTTCGATACTCAATACGATTTCAGTGAGCCGGGCTTGTACGAAATCGCAGTGTGGACTGAGTTAGAAGGTGATTCCAGAGCATCAAATGATACAGCTTATTATAGTTTCTTTAGTATTCCTACCGTAGAGGAACTACCTTATACCGCTAATTTTACTGACAACGCTGAAGGATGGAGTTTGGTTGATAGCAGCCAGAATAATTCGTGGGAATTTGGAACGCCAGACCCAAACAATGTGACGATTAATGCTGCCAATACTGGCAATAATGCCTGGGTGACTAATCTGGCTGGGGATTATAATACGAATGAATTTTCTTATTTTCAATCGGTCTGTTTTGATTTTTCTAACATTACAGAAACACCAAAAATTTCATTAAATATTATTTACAATACAGAAACGAATTATGATGGTGCCTGGCTGGAAGGAACAAAAGATGGGGGTGTAACCTGGGAGAAAATTGGGGCAATGGGCACAGGGATCAACTGGTACAGTGTGGATGATACTTTTACAGACTTGGGTAATGTCTGGGCTGGTATTTCAGACGGTTGGGGTTACGCAGAACATCCCCTCGATGGCTTCGCCGGAGAAGGGAATTGTCGCTTTCGGTTTGTTTTTTCTAGTGATGGCTCAGTTGTAAGAGAGGGTTTTGGAATTGATGATATCCGAATCTCTATTCCGCTGGCTAATGACCTACAGGCGACTTCTGGCACCAACGTAGCTGATGCTTTATGTGGCTCGGCGACGGACATGATTATGATGACCATCAATAATGTTGGTTTGGATGATCAAACAAATATTTCTGTTTCTTATCAGGTAAATAACGAGCCAATAGTGACAGAAGATTTGACGGGTATCACGATTGCTGCTGGTGAGGAAATTACCTATACTTTTAATGCTTCCTTTGATTCTAATATCTTTTCTAACGAATTTATGATTCAATCCTGGGTCAATAACGCCATTGATCAAAATTTGACCAATGATACCATTAATTTTATCTTCGTTACTTCTGACCCGGCACAATTACCTTTAATAGCTGATTTTAACGATAGTCAACTTCCAGATGGTTGGGAGACCGACGGAACGGTAGGAGAAGGACATAACAATGGATCACCAGGAATTTTCCGTAATCTCTTTATCAATGGAAGTTCATCCATTACCACCACCGCCAATGTTGGTCCAATTAACCCGGGTGATAGTCTTACTTTTGATTACCGGTATACTGATTGGTCCGCGGGAGAGGTTGGAAAAGTTTTGGATGGTGATTCCCTTGTGGTCGAAATATCAAATGACTGCGGAGACAACTACACGATGGCTTTTGTGGTAGATGAAACTAATCATATTACTTCCGCTGAATTTGCTACACAGACGGTAGACCTGGATCCTTTCGCAGGGGACATTATCAGAATTCGTTTTCGGGCGGTATATGCATCGGGCGATTATTGGATAGATTTGGATAACATCAATATTATTGGCTGTCCCGAGGATTTTGATCTTGACGTAGATATTATTGAACCAACTTCAGGCGGTACCGGTGATGGTAGTCTGTCAGTTGTTCCACAAGCGGGAGCTTCACCACATACCTATTTGTGGAATACTGGGGAAACTACCAACGCTTTAACAAATATAGATAGTGGAGTATATTCCATTACGGTAACGGATGCTAATGGTTGTGTGCAGGTCTTGCCCATTAACCTTTTCTCCGTTGGAACACAGGAAATAGAAGAATTATTAGACTATTCTTTATTTCCCAACCCTACCAACACAATGACCAATTTGCAGGCAGCTTTTAATCGTAACGTAGATGTTTCCGTACGTATTTCCAGTATGTTAGGACAAACCGTTTACGAACAAAAGGTATCTCATATCCGTGCTTTGAACGAGCAAATCAACACAGAAAGCTGGAGTCAGGGTATTTATTTGGTGCAAATTTGGGTAGACGGAAAAGGATATACACGAAAATTGGTGAGACAATAAGTGCTTACTTGAATTAAATACAAAACATATAGAGGTGGTTATCGTTTTATAAACGGTAGCCGCTTTGTATTTTACTAGACTACTACCTGAACCTTTTACCCAAAAAAACTATTACAAAGGACGGAAAAGCTTTTTAGAAAATAGACTAAGTATGAAAATAGGAATTGTATGTTATCCAACCTACGGAGGTAGCGGTGTGGTAGCCACGGAGCTCGGCAAGGGTTTGGCTGCCAAAGGGCACCAGATTCATTTTATTACTTACCGGCAACCAGCTAGATTGAATGCTTTTCAGGAGAATGTATTTTACCACGAAGTAAGTGCGGCTGATTATCCTTTATTTGAGTATCCTCCCTATGATACCGCACTAGCTAGTAAAATAGTGGATGTCGTCCAATACCAGAACCTGGATTTATTGCACGTACACTACGCAATTCCTCATGCTGCAGTAGCTTACATGGCCAAAAAAATTCTCCTGTCACAAGGGCGTTATGTTCCCACAATTACTACCCTGCACGGCACTGATATTACTCTGGTCGGACAAAATCCCGCTTTTGCTCCCGTTGTCGCTTTCTCTATCAATAAATCAGATGGAGTGACGGCAGTTTCTAAAAATCTGCGTCAACAAACGTATGATAGCTTTGAGGTAAAAAATGAGATAGAGGTCATCTATAACTTTATCGATTTTGATCGATTTAAAAAAAGTGATAAAGATCATTTTAAAAAGGCGATCGCTCCGGATGGAGAAAAAATCCTGATTCATATTTCCAATTTCCGAAAAGTAAAAAGAGTAGAGGATGTATTGCAGGTTTACAAGCGGGTTTCTGAAAAAATGCCAACCAAGTTGTTGTTGGTAGGTGATGGTCCTGAACGTCGCACAATGGAGGTGTTATGCCGGGAAGAAAAACTCTGTGATGGTATTCGGTTTCTGGGAAAGCAAGATGCGGTAGAAGAATTGCTGGCAGTTTCGGATCTATTTATTATGCCCTCAGCCAGCGAAAGCTTTGGTCTGGCGGCTTTGGAGGCAATGTCTTGTGAAGTTCCAGTGATCTCTTCCAATGCTGGAGGAATTCCCGAAGTTAACATTCATAACGAAACTGGTTTTCTCAGCGAAGTAGGAGATGTAGACGATATGGCAAAAAATGCAATCAAATTGTTAGAAGATGACGCACTCTTACAACAGTTTAGAGTCAATGCCTTAAAGCAGGCTCGTCAGTTTGAACTTGCGGCGATTCTACCACAATATGAGGCGTACTACGAAAAAATTATTCGGGAGAGTGTTTATACGGAACCAGAAATTAAAAAACTTGCCTCAAAGAGTTGAAGGTAGTTATGACTTGGATTTTAATCGATATTTAAAATTTTCCGTACCCTTGGTTCGGGGTAGATTAATTCATCAGCAGTATCTTAGTTACTACTGCCGTAGGTAAATCCCGGCTGCTGGTACGGGTAGCGTAAACCAGATAAACGCCTGAGTTGGCTTTTCGTCCATTATAATCTCGTCCGTCCCAGATGGCCTGTCCGCCAAGTGCGGTGGTTTCGTAAACCAGGCGCCCACTAATATCCGTAATTTTGATATTTGAATCTCTGGCAAATCCCTTGATCGCAATGGGTCCTTCGTAATCCGGACGTACAGGATTGGGAAAAGCTGTAATATTACTGCTGTGGTTTTGGTTAATGCCCGCCGCATCGATTTTGAGAGATATAATTCCTTTTCCCGTAGCAATATAAACCAGTCCCGTATTTTGGTTGATGGCAATATCATTGATGATATTATCAAAAATAGGAGAATTGTCTGTATCAAAGGTCGCCAAACGTTCTGACCCGTCGGAGGACTGAACAAAAATACCACTTCGAGTACCAAACCATTTGCGATTTGCCGCATCTACGGCGATGGTATTGACAATCGTTTCATCTAATAATAACGCAGGGATATCATTGACCACCACCCGAGGATGGCTGCCTCCACAGGCGGTATTAAGCGGATCTCCCTGACATTCGAAAATAACTGCGCCATTTCTGGTTCCTACCCAAATACCTCCATCCAGATCCTGTGCCAGACAGATTACACTATTATCGGGGAGCACACTATTACTGGAATTAATAGTACGAATGTTATCGTCATCCGGATTATCAATTGTACCTGCGTAATCGTAAACCAGTACCCCGAGATTGTCGGTGGCAATCCACAGATATCCTTCGTTATCTACTAATATTTGTCGAATACTTCGTGAGGGTAAACTTATGAAGTTGTCCGTAAACGTTCCATCTGGTTTAAGAGCAATCAGGCCTTTGGCTGCTTCTGTATGATTGCCAATCCAAAGTATATTTTGCTCATCATAAGCCAGTCCAGTGACTCGGGTTCGAGAGGCATCAGCGGAGGGCTTTAATTTTGCTTCTTCATTGCTAAATACCGTAATTTCATCTGTTTCACGATTGAGTTTAACAAGGCCGTTGTTCCAGCGGGTGCCAAAATAAACTTCTCTTTCATCCGGACTGACGGCAATGCGGTAAATAGCCTTTACCCCGTTAAGTCCTGAATAATCGGATACGTTATAATTTTTCCAGGATCCTTCAATATAGCTGTAAAATCCTCGGTCATTGAATGCTAGTTCCGGAAGAATGACCTCGGGCGCTACCCAAAGCTCCTCGTCGCTGAGGACCAGCTGACCCGCCAAAAGATTAAAGGGAGAATTGACCGTAAATTTATTGCAATTATCTTCTCCACTTTCAGTCATTCGATATCCATCCCACGCATCGGCAAAGAACACTCGACCCTGAGTATCTTCCACACCATAGGCGGGTCGGTTGATACAACCACTACCAGAAGTGATGGATTTTACGAGTGTCTGTTCGTCGAAAAATAAGGCTCTCCCATTGCAACTACTGCCAGTTACGGTATTTCTACAAGATACACCCACGAGTAAATGCGGACCCTCTGTGGTCATGTAAGAAGTGGAGAAATTTTCACTATACCATAGCGATTTAAGATTGTTTTCGTCGTAACGAAAAATAGTATCGTTGATGTCAAAGTAAAGCTTGTCTTTGTAGCTGGCAATGTTATTGGTTGCGTAGTCGTCAGGAAATCCATCGGTCCCCGCCAGGTGTGTCCAGGAATTAAAATCTTGAATATTTTTTGAACCATCCAGGGTAATTCGATAGATACCTTCTTCGGTAGCTGCGTAGAGATGATTATTAAAAACAGCCGTTTGACTAAAAGGTAAACCTGCTCTGGTTTCGTCGCCAAATTCCTGATCTCTGATGTTCAAAATTTTAAGTCCGAATCCCATCGATAGATAGGCGGTCGTATCTGTTTCAATCAGAATATCATTGATGGATTTATCACCTAAAAAAATACTGGTGGCAAGAAACGGAAGATTGTCGATGTCACCATCTTCGGAAATAAAATCAATATTTCCATTAAAATAAGTAGCAACCAGCAGCTCGTTGAAAGGGTCATATTTTATAATTCCCATTCCGGATTCACTCAGTCCGTCTACGGTGGAGAGGCGCTCAATTTCACGGGCTTCTTTTTCTATTTTTAGCATACCCTGATTATTTCCGTAGAAAACATGCGTAGGGCTTTGGGCTACAAAAGTACCCAGCTGATAGGCATAATGAGACTGCCACTGGCCAATCTTCAGAGGCTCCTGGGCTTTACTGCCTGTACTGAATAAAAAAGTAATAACAAAGATCGAAGCGTAAAATACCCATCTGATCATTCTGAGAAATTTTTTATTGAATAGAAATTTTTGATTCTTGTCAATCCCCTGTAACTAAGTTTAGGTTATGTGGGGACTAAAGACGGGACTGTATAGCCAAGTGTGTCATTTGGCATCCCGCACCTTGTGTTCCTAAAGGAAAGCTTCCGCGCTGACACACTTTACGGAACACTCCCCTAAAAACAACAGACTATAAAAATAACCTTTTTCGCTCTTGGTTATTGCCTGTTTACCGTTTTTTTAAGGGTTCTGTCGTAGAATGAATGAAAAAAGTTAGGATCGGTAAAGTGCCGTGTTATTGATGTATTCAAAAACTGAATCAGGCACTAAATATTGAATGGATCGCCCCTGCTTGATACATTGTCGAATATAGCTGGCAGAAATCTGCATCAGGGGCGCTTCCAGAATGTTTACCTTAGGATGGTCAGTGAGGTCTCCCAGGTCGTATTGGGGACGCTTGTAGACATAAATTTCGTGATTTGCTAAAATTTGTTCGTAATTTTTCCATTTGTGAAAACTACCCAGGTTATCTCCTCCCATAATTAAGGCAAATGCTCTTTTAGGAAATTTTTCTTTCAGATAAGTAAGTGTATCAATGGTGTATGAGGGTTTAGGCAAGCCAAATTCGATATCGGAACCCTTAATCCGTAAATTGTCGCCGATCGCCAGACGTACCAAGTGCAGCCGATCGTGATCTTTTGCCAGTGATTTTTTATTTTTAAAAGGATTTTGGGGCGAGACGACCATCCATATTTCCTGGAGGTCAGTCTGGGTGGCCATAAAATTAGCGATGATCATATGGCCGATATGTACAGGGTTGAAAGAACCAAAAAACAATCCTGTTTTCATAGTAGTGAGGGTGTATTTATTATTCTTGTAAGATTTGAAATAACGAATCGAGGGTACTGGAGCTTTCGAGTTCCCTCTCCGGAATATTGACCAGCCACTGATCTTTTTCTTTTATTAAAAAAAAAGTATCTGCGAAAATTTCACCGATTTCTTCAATTTGGCAAAAACAGGTAGCATCATTACCATCAATTTTACAATCGACGTTTCGGAAAACAGAAATAGTCTCTTCAGTGATATTACCTTCCTCAAGTACCTGGCTGATCCAGTCGATCCATTCCTGAGCGTTTTCAGTACTGAGTCGTCTGGCTTGCATAAAATTATTTTTGTTAATCCACTCCTGCCATTGTTCTACTACCTTGGCGGGTTCTTTGGGCAGTGGCGGATCATTTTGACAGCTGAAAGCAGTCATTACCAAAAGCCCAAAGAAAAATACGGTAATGTCCCTTTTCATCTTAATTACTTAACATGACCGGCATTACCAGCATCATGATACGTTCGCCATCTTCCTCTTCGCTCGGTAAAAGAATTCCCGCACGAGTTGGTGTGGATAACTCCAACTTTATTTCTTCGCTTTCCAGGACGTTCAACATTTCAATTAAAAATTTGGCATTAAAACCAATCGTCAGCGGTTCGCCTTCGTAAGTACAATTCAGCTGCTCGGTCGCTTCGTTGGAAAAATCCAAGTCCTGCGCCGAAACGGTCAGGCTACCATCGTTGATATTCAGAATTACCTGATTGGTCGTTTTATTAGCGTAGATCGCAATCCGTTTGAGGGAGGTTAGGAAATCCATTCGATTGGCCACTAACAAATGCGGATTTTCTTTTGGAATCACTGCGTTATAATCTGGATACCGGGCGTCAATTAGCCGGCAGACCATATTGATTTCTTCAAAAGAGAAAAAAGCATTGGCTTTATTAAAAGACATATTGACCGAACTCTCTTTGGTGGAAAGTGCATTCTTCAGAAGCGTCAGTGCTTTTTTAGGAATAATAAAACTAGTAGACACTTCTCCTTTTGCTTCTTCAAACTCAAACTTCACCAATTTGTGCGCATCCGTTGCCACAAAA
>CALLLR010000223.1 GCA_938008185.1 uncultured Saprospiraceae bacterium | reverse complement strand
AGTCAACCTGCCGCTCCTAACACCACGGAGGCTAATAAACAAAAAAACAGACGGGTTAATTTTTTATTAAAAAAATAACACAATGGAAAACTTAAAAGAATTTTTTACACGCTTATTTTTAAATACCGATAGCCAGGATAGTACGATGGCCTTAATTATATTAGGCGTAACTGCTCTACTAGGATTACTCTTCGGATGGTTGCTACGAGGTGGCAGAGTAAAACGGTTGAAAAATCAACTGGACGAATCGGAGCAAAGATATAAACTCCTCCATGCGGAAAACGCAGGTCTCGAAGATCAGTTTAAACAACAAACCGCGGACATCCGGGAGAAGGCGACGCGTATCGAAACCATGGAAGCCAACATGCAATCTTACGAACAAAATCAGTTTAAATTGCGCAACAGTCTACAGGCCGCCCAACAACAAGTAGAACAGCTTAATAAGGCGCAATTATTAGCGGGGGAATCTTCTACTGATTTTGAAGACAAAATTTCTGTCATGGAAGATCAAACCGCTAACTACGAAGCAAAATTACAGGAACAAAGAAAAACGATTAAGGAGTTACAGGCAAACTTGGAAAAACATCAAGCCGAAAAACAACGGGCAGAAAATGAAAAGCAACAAGTAGAAACTGAGCTGGAAAGACTGATGGATAACTCAACGACAATCGCCACTCCTTCCAGTGCGACTATTCAATCTGCTTTCTCAAAAATTGATGGACTCGAAAATCGTATCCAACAAATGGAAGAAGAAAACCGTGTCTTACAGACTTCTGTACTGGAAGTAAAAACCGAATCGGGTGAGCGGGTAGCAAAAGAAGATCTCAACTCCCTACGCGCCAGAATTAATATTTTATCAGAAGAGAACAAGGATTTAAAAAAACAGGTTTCAGGAATAAAAGATACCAATATTTCGGAGACTGACCACCGCAACAGAATAGCAGAGCTGGAAAGAGAAAACGAACGTCTTCGCAGTCAAATGTCTGACAGAAACAGACTCGCATCCGGTGCCTTTGTGAATCCCAATGTCCCAACGCCTGATCCGAAAACAGAAACAGACACCGAACCCATTATTTCCGAACAAGAAATGACCGACGAGGTAGATCGCCAACAAGTAGAACTACTCAAAACGCAGAAATACCAGTTTGGTGTTATGGGAGATCGAATCGAAGTCGAAGCCGTAGAGCCTCCACCAACTTATACAAAAGACGACCTGACCAAAATCGATGGTATTGGTCCTTTTATTGAGAAAAAATTAAATGAAGTAGGCATTATTTCCTTCCAGCAATTGGCCGCCATGGATCAGTCTGAAATTGATCGGGTAACCGCCGCTATTCAATTTTTCCCAGGAAGAATTGAACGGGATAACTGGGTAGGACAGGCTAGTGGATTGGTGGATTAGTGGATTGGTGGATTGGTGGATTGGCGGATTAGTTAATACAGTTTAAACTTCAACAAACATTACCAATTAATGAGGAATGTTCAATTAAGTGTGTCTAAGTAATTAGGTTAATTTACATAATTACATATTTTCTTTATAATGGCTTGTTAATCAGTTAGTTGGTTTATCCTGCCTGTCCGGCAGGCAGGTAGTCTCTTTTTACGCATTATTAATATAACAAAAAACACAGATTATTGAATGGTCCCAATTAATGGCTTAATTCACACTTCAATATTCCGAAATAGCTTTCGTAAAATATACTGGTACAGCTTTACTTGTTCGATAATAATTTCACCCTTAACTTGATATCCGCTTTGGAGATTAAAGTGGTTAGCGGGCTGATCCAGGGCGGCCAGCACAAAAAAATTATTGCTGGTATCTTTTTTAATAAAAGACACTTCTCCTTTTAAAATACCGTATTGGTAATAATTGTAAGCATCTAGTTTAAGATGTGCGGTCTGTCCTGGCTTTACGGAACGAATAGACTGCTGAGACAGGGACATCTCCGCATAAAACTGAGCTTCTTCTTTCGGACTAAGCACTAGCAATGGCGTTCCCTTCTCCACAAAATTGGCGTCCATCTTTACATTATAAATTCGCGAAATAAATCCATCCTGTGTGGCAATCAGTACACATTTTTCCAAATTATTCCGATGTAGATTCAACTGATCTGTTATCTGTATTTTTCTAATATTTTCTTCAGTCAACTGCTTTTCAATTTGAGACCGATCATATTTACCGGACAACATAGAGAGGTCCTGATTATTTACCTGACGCAACTTTTCATTGGGTAAAGCGGCGTATTGATTACGTTGTTGGCGCAAGCGGCGTTTTAGTTCACTGTATCGCTCTTTATCTTTAATAAAAATTTTGTGATCCTTATCATATTCTAATTTACTAATAATTCCATCCCGTAACAAAATCAAACTACGTTGAAATTTCTGCTTACTGATATTCACCGAACGCGCCTGTAGTTTTACTTGTTTTTCGAGTTCATCCATACCCGCTTGAATTTCTTTTTGCTCAAACTGATAGGCGGTATTAATCTGATTTTTCTGTTGACTACGATGCTGAATTTGGCTTTCTAAATTCTCGAGTAATTCCTGAAAGACAGTAATATTTTTTTCAATCAGACGAAGTTCATTTTCAGATTTTAAAACAGCTGTAACTATTTGTTGGTTGTCCAAAATCATCAGTGTATCACCAGAAGAGACGCGAGCTCCCTCCTCTACTCGAAGCGTGTGAATACGCGCTTCGAAAGGTGCTTGGTATTCGAGGGGAGTATTTTTAGAAATAATTTCTCCTTGTCTGACATCAACGGTATAATTGATATTTAAGACAAATAACAATACCACCACTACCATTAACACAGTAGTCAATAAGATAAATAAGCCACGAATTAACCTAATGGCCGTCGGGGTCTTGGTGGATAAATTTTCCATTTTGTAAAATATATTTTTTGTCAAGGCGGATATTATTAACCGGAATATGGGAAATAATAATAAAAGTTTTAGCATCAAATAAATCGATCAACTGCTCTATTCTGGCTTTTGATTCCTGATCAATACCATTAAAAACTTCGTCAAGAATAATCACCTCTGCGTCTAAAAACATCGCTCGTAATAAAAGTATTTTTCTTCGCTGACCAGTCGAAAGATTGCTGCCATTTTCGTGAATTACGTAGTCAAACTTTTCATTTTTACTATTGATAAAATCATAGAGATTGACCATTTTAGCGTATTCAATTAATTCTTCCAGGTTTACTTTCCGACCAAAAGTTATATTGAATAATAAGGTATCATTAAAAATCATGTCCTTACCCGAAATTAACGCGATCGTTTTATTGAGTGCTTTTGGATGATAGAGTCCTGTATCAATATTGTTGATGTGAATACTTCCCTGATCCGGTACATAAAGTCCCGTCATTATCTTACAAAAGGTAGATTTTCCAGTCCCATTTTTTCCCTTGATCCAAACCCGTTCTCCGTGATTGACGGTCATGGAAATCGCGTCGAGCACTTTATTTTCGTCGTTGTAGGAAAAATCAATATTGTTGAGGCTTAACTGGTGAAATTTAAATCGCTGGATCAGATTTGTGGCCGGTGGTCCTTCCGGTTCAAGCGTTTCATTAAAACTAAAAACACGTTTTAAAATCACCCGATGTTCCTGCAAAGAAAGGTTCGCATTCAACAGGCGACTAAACGCTTTAAATATTTTTTTGGACATGGCCACAAAAGTAATGATCATTCCCAGGGAGATTGTTTGGTAGAGAATCAGCTCGCGCGAAGTCAGCACAATCAATGCGAGCGTAGCAAACGATACGATGAAAGAAGCAATAATGGAATTGGCCAGACCGATATATTTTGACTGAATATAAATATCCAGTAACCCATCTACCCGCGAGCGAACTTGATCGGAAGAATATTTTTCGAGGCCCAAAGATTTAATTACCTGAATCCCTTCTATCTTTTCCAAAAATTTAGACATAAAATCAGCCTTGCGACGGTACCGCGTTTGTTCCAGCTTTTCGATTAAAGGAGTAAATATTCGGAATTGAATCATAAACAAAACCAGAATCAATCCGACCAGCATCGATAATCGCCAATTAATAAAGACCAGAAAAACTAAAGAGACGCAGGCAATAATTACATCCACCATAATGTTAGAAAAATACTTGACGAAAAACGTTTTGAGTTTCATCGAATCCCGTAACCGTTCGGTCAGATCTCCTTTTTTAAACCGTGCCAAATAACGCAATGAAAAGCGATTAAGTTTTTCGTCAAATTGATACAGAAAAAAGCGGTCTAACGAAGCAGCTAAATGAATAGAAACAAATTTGGCGTATATTTTAAAAATCATTTCCACCAAATAAAACAGTCCAACTCCAATAGCGAATAACTGCAATGTTCCCAATTGATAACTGGGTAAGATATGGTCAATTAAAATTTGGTCGATAAAAATTCCTACATAACTAATAAAAGCAGCAAAAAGAATGGTAGCCAAAAATATAGTCCACAAAGAGCGTAAAGACCCAATACTCTTAAATAGCTCCCAGTAGATACTTCCGTCTTTATCTTCCTTGGTAAAATTTTGTACAATTTCTTCCGTTTTTTGAACAGACAGTAAAACCGGCGCCGTTAATTCTACCTGATCAATAACATTTTTCCTTCTTCTAAACTGATGAGGAATATTATCCAGTTGTTTTTCAAAAAAAAGATCTTTTAAAAAAGCGTTAGCCGCCGTCTCGTTTTTAAATCCGTATTCGTCCTCGAGGTATAAAAAATACTCCAGTTTATTACTCATTTCCAAAAGTACAAAGCGGTCGGGGCGGTTAAACAAAGGCATTTTACGCGCTTGCCATACTTTATTAATCTTTAACCAGATCAAGTCGGTTTCATCAGCGTAGTTAAAATAGTGCTTTTGAGTATATGCTTTTTTATTGAATTCTGCGGGCGTCAGCGCATATTCGGTGATAGTCCGTGGATCAAGAACTATAAGTTTATTATTTTTAATTCCATTAATAATGACATAATCGAGTCGATTGTTATTTTTTACGGGAGTAATTGCCGGAAAAAATCCTTCCTGTCTCTCCGGATCTTTTAGCAATTCTGTGAAATCTAAAATATTTACTTGCGTAGAGAAACCTTGTTCGTCTAAAAAAATTTGTATTCCGCCCAGAGAACTCCCTTCCGAATCCAGGAATAACTGGTCTTCGATCATTTTTCGCGGAATATTTACGTCATGAAGATTGCAAATCGTTTTAATTGCACTTACTCCCGCATCATTCCTCCCAATTTGTTGGTCGATCAGTTTTGTCATAAAGTAGAAATACAGAATGATAGTAACAGTGGTACACTGCACTACTGAACATAAATAATAAAGGAGGAAATTAATTGAAGGGGCCTAAAAGTATCCAGAAAGGAATCATCGGGATCATTTTATCTGAAGACAAATTTACATTAATTTAACCTTCAATACCCTACCTGTTACAGGGTATTTTATGGTTGATGATATTTTTCAATGTAAAATTCATTCAAACCTAAAGAGTCGTAACCCGAACAATTACTAGAATTTACCAGCTTCCTAAACTTAAACCTCATAACTTACGTTAGAAAATAGTAGATCAAGTTTTATCAAATAAATATTTATGAAAGACGTACACGAAGAAGTAAAAAATTATTACGGGAAAGAACTTACCGTCAGCGAGGATCTCAAAACGAATGCCTGTTGTACCATGGAAGAACCTGCTGAATACATCAAGGCCGCACTGGCCAATATTCACGACGAAGTAATGGCCAAATATTATGGCTGTGGCTTAGCCATCCCCAGCAAACTGGAAGGTCTACGAATTTTGGACTTAGGATCGGGTAGTGGCCGGGATTGTTTTATTCTCTCACAATTGGTTGGACAAAACGGTGAGGTGATCGGAGTAGACATGACCGATGAACAGCTGGAAGTGGCTAACCGGCACATTGATTATCACACCAAACAATTTGGCTACAACCGTTCAAATGTCAGATTTATCAAAGGTAATATTGAATCCCTGGAAACGCTCAATCTGGCACCCCAAAGTTTTGATCTGATTATTTCCAACTGTGTCATTAATTTGGCAAAAGACAAAGCTAAGGTGCTGGCGGATACTTACCGACTCTTAAAACCCGGTGGAGAAATGTATTTCAGTGATGTATATAGTGATCGGAGAATTAGCCAGAAATTGCAGGATGATCCAATGCTCTGGGGCGAATGTCTAAGTGGTGCTTTGTACTGGAATGATTTTTTAAGAATGGCTCGCACGGCCGGATTTACCGATCCACGGAGCGTAAAAAATAATCCAATTACAATCGAAAATAAAGAGGTAGAAGAAAAGTGCGGAGACATAAAATTTTTCTCAGTCACCTATCGCCTATGGAAAATTGACGGCCTGGAGGACGAATGCGAAGACTACGGTCAGGCAGTTGCGTACAAAGGGACGATCAAAAATAATATCAGCAGTTTTGATTTAGACGATCACCATAATTTTCCTAAAAATAAAATCATGACAGTCTGTGGCAATACTTATAAAATGCTGTACGATACTCGACTGGCGGAGCATTTTGAATTTTATGGATCCTGGAATACCCACTACGGAATCTTTGAGGGATGTGGTGGCGCAATGCCTTTCAGTACCGAAAATGGAGAAACCGCTGGATGTTGTTGATTTTATCTCAAATAGCTAGTAAGCCCCCTTTTTACGTAAAAAGAGGGCTTACTGGCCAACAGGCAAACTGGCTAGTCACCTTTAAATAAATAATTCGGGATGACTCATGCATGCTTAAGACAACACACGACTTGTTATCTCGATTAAATTTTCTTCAATTTAATTTCTACTCGCTGATTTTTCTTCCGTCCGGCATTGTAGCGGTTGGATGCAATTGGTTTGGTTTTCCCAAATCCGACTGCCTCCAGTTTTTCGGAAGGAACACCATATCCTATCAAATAATCAGCAACCGATTGAGCCCGTTCTTTGGATAGTTTATTACAAAATTCATCATCACAGTTTCCGTTCGTATGTCCCCTGATTTCAACTCTATAATCTGGATTTGCCAATAAATAATCAGCAATTTCATCTAATTCATCGTGAGAATCCTCATTTATTTCCGACTGGTCTGCCTCGAAAACTAAACGTTTCAGTTTAATCACCTTTCCTTCTTTATCTCCACTCGATTCCAACTCTTTAATTATTTTCTCTTTCTTTATTGGTTTAACCGGTTCTTTTACACCTCCCTGCGGTTGATTTTGTTTGGGTGGCACCACGGCCACAACGGGTTCTTTTTCTTTTTCTTTCGGTTTAATTTCTTTCTTTGGTTTATCAACGACTGCCAACGGTTCTGATGGTTTATCACAAGGTACGGGGACAATATCTGACAAATTATCTACCAGCACATTTCCATTATAAGGAAAAAGCGTCGGTGTTTTATAAAATGCCTGAATGAAAATAAAACGGTGATTGGTAGTTGGTTCAAAACGCAGTTTGTATTCTTTCCAATCCGTATTTTTCACGAGTGGTGTTTCCCCTAGCAGCTCTGTTTTCTGACAATAACCATTTCCACCGTAGATTCTAATTTTGATAGGTTTCGTAAAATCTACCATCTCTGTTACACCCGAACCATCCCTCGATCTCGCTTGACTCAAATAAGTTTCAGAACGGGCAAGCTGTAAAGACATTTCATAACATTTACCGCCTTCTATAGAAGCCGACAATCGTTGACTAACCGCCTCCTGCGTATCGTTGTCCCGGACTACCATCCCCATGTAAGTAGGGCCATCCTGAGCCGGTAAGGTAACGTCAAAAAAAGGTCGATCACCAAAAGCTATTCTTGGATTGGGTTGTACATCTGGTGGTGTTTCACCCGGTGCTCCGCAATCCTGCCAGCCCCGAGGGCCCCGGTTAAACTGGTCACCTCCCGCGTGGGCGACATCCAAAAATGAAGGGTTATTAAGTTTTATCGGAGCATCTTGTGCACCTACCGTAGTCACAAAGGCGAGCAGAATTCCGATAAAAAGATAGTTTGTAATTCGCATCATTATAAAAAAGGTTGATTACTTTAAACTAATAACGCCTATGGAACGGGTATTAGTTTTGAAAGCAACAAAGAAATCCATTAAAGTTTCTTTAAAAATTAGCTATTGGCCATTGGCTTCCCTAAATCGCGTTTTGGAAACACTGAATAAGAACCTGAGAATACTGTAAAATTCAAAATCATACCCGTCTAAGGGTCAAACCTCCAAAGGTTATTCTTACCACATGTAAGACAACCTTAAAGTCAATATTCAACATTCAAACTCCCCCTTACTTAAATGCATTCAATCCAGTCACATCCATTCCAGTAATTAACAGATGGATATCATGGGTTCCTTCGTAAGTAAGCACGGTTTCAAGGTTCATCATATGACGCATTACCGGATATTCGTTAGTAATCCCCATCCCTCCGTGAATCTGCCGGGCTTCGCGCGCAATTTCCAGGGCCATATGAACATTATTACGTTTTGCCATACTGATTTGTGCCGGACTTGCCTTGCCTTCGTTGGCCAACGTACCCAGTCTCCAGGCCAGTAATTGTGCTTTGGTAATTTCGGTAATCATCTCTGCCAGTTTCTTTTGGGTTAGCTGAAAGCCACCAATCGGACGACCAAACTGCTCTCTTTCTAAAGAATAACGCAGTGCCGAATCGTAGCAATCCATCGCCGCACCGATCGCACCCCAGGCAATTCCATAGCGGGCTTTGGACAAACAAGACAACGGCCCTTTCAGTCCTCGTACTTCTGGAAATACATTTTCTTTTGGCACCCGTACATCCTCAAATACCAACTCGCCGGTAATGGAGGCACGGAGTGACCACTTGCCATGAATTTCGGGAGCAGAAAATCCTTTCATTCCTTTTTCGACCACCATTCCCCGAATTTTTCCTTCTTCGTCTTTGGCCCAAACCACGGCAATGTCTGCTACCGGTGAATTGGTAATCCACATTTTGGCACCATTCAGAATA
>CALLLR010000222.1 GCA_938008185.1 uncultured Saprospiraceae bacterium | reverse complement strand
GGGGAGGGCACAACTGGGTTGAAAAAAGTTGGCGCCTTCCGCTTTTCCGATCTTTATATAATCGTTAATGGTCTTTAATTGATCCTGTGAATTGATCGCACCGATGTCCGTATTTTTATCTAGCGGATCACCGACAATCAGTGTTTCCATTCTCGTTTTTAATTTATGGATCACTTCTTCGGCAACGGACTCTTGTACAAATAATCGGCTACCTGCGCAACAAACATGGCCCTGATTAAAGTAGATTCCGTTGATAATTCCTTCTACGGCCTGATCGATCGGCGCGTCTTCGAGAATAATATTAGCAGCTTTACCACCCAATTCCAACGTTACTTTTTTATCGGTTCCCGCTACGGACCGCTGGATGATTTTTCCTACCTGAGTCGAACCCGTAAACGCAATTTTATCCACATCGGGATGATTGACAATCGCTGCTCCCGTAGTACCTGCACCTGTGACGATGTTGACGACGCCCGCCGGTAATCCCGCATCCTGAATCAGTTCGGCGAGTTTAAGTGCAGTGAGGGAAGTGGTTTCGGCTGGTTTGATAACAATGGTATTACCCGTTGCCAGCGCCGGAGCAATTTTCCAGGCTGCCATCAATAGTGGAAAATTCCAGGGAATGACTTGTCCTGCGACACCGAGTGGTTTTACCTGAGCATTGGGGAAAGCATATGGTAATTTATCAGCCCAGCCTGCGTAGTAGAAAAAGTGCGCAGCGGCCAGTGGAATATCAATATCCCGCGACTCTCTAATTGGCTTACCACCGTCCATGGTTTCGATTACGGAAAACTCCCGGGCTCGTTCCTGAATCAGTCGAGCAATCCGGTAAATATATTTCCCCCGTTCTTTTGCGGGCATTTTAGACCAGACATTGTTGTAGGCTTTACGCGCCGCTTTGACCGCGCGGTCCACATCTTTGTCGTTCGCCTCGGCTATTTTCGAAAGCACTTCACCCGTCGCGGGATTAATGGTATCAAAATATTTTTTTCCAGAGGGTTTAACAAAGTGACCGTCAATAAAAAGTTCGTACTGTTTTTTTATTTCAACGTGCCCCGTGTTTTCCGGCGCTGGTGCATATTTCCAGTCGGTCGCAAAGTTGAGGGTAGGGGAGGAAGAATTTTTTGACATTGTTTTTTCTTGTTTAAGGGTTGATTTGTTTAATCGTTTAAATGATTGATTTTTTTCAAATAAACGATTAAACAAATAAATAAACAAATAAATAAACAAAACCCTAATCTTTCGAAATATAATCCATCGAGCCGTAAACACCGTCCCGTTGTTTAATCAATTGCAGAATTAAATCATTCGCCAGGCTACTCGCACCGAAGCGAAACCATTCGTTAGATAGCCAGGCCTGACCAAGTGTTTCGCGGACCATGACCAGGTAGTGAATTGCCTGTTTGGCCGTTCGGATTCCACCGGCGGGTTTCATTCCGATCATGGTACCCGTTTTAAAATAGTAGTCGCGAATGGCTTCCAGCATGACCAGGGTGACGGGCATGGTAGCGGCGGGACTAATTTTTCCCGTACTTGTTTTGATAAAATCAGCGCCGGCGAGAATGGCAATATCGCTGGCTTTACGGATATTGTCGAGGGTACCGAGTTCGCCTGTTTCTAATATGACTTTTAAGCGAGCTTTGCCACAGGCCTCCTTGATTGCAGCGATTTCGTCGTAGACATACTCGTACTCTCCGGATAAAAATTTACCCCGGGATATTACCATGTCCACTTCGTCGGCTCCTTCGCTGACGGCACATTTAGTATCTCTGATCTTTATGTCCTGGGGTGCTTGTCCACTGGGGAAAGCCGTAGCGACCGCAGCTACTTTTACACCACTGCCTTTAACAATATTTTTGGCAACACCAACCATCGTGGGATATACACAAACGGCAGCCGTAGTCGGCAAATCGGGATATCCAAGATGTGGGTGCATCGCCTTTTGACAGAGTTGTTTTACTTTTGCGGGCGTATCCGCCCCTTCGAGGGTAGTCAAATCGACCATGTTAAGGGCAAGTTTGAGTGCTTGAACTTTTGCTGCTTTTTTGATACTTCGTTTTTGAAAACGGGCAGCCCGTTCTTCGGCACCTACCTGGTCAATCGCAGGGGAGGAAAAGGAGGGGTAATTTTTTTTTTTCATACGATAAAGTTTGAATTATAAAAATACGAATATTATTTGAGTGTGTTGAAATGGTGAGGTGTTGAAATGTTGAAATTTTAAATTGACTTAATACGATTATCTGCTTACGCAAAATGGTTTGGAATAGTGTGTTAGGGCGTAAGCCTTTGGGGGATGTTCCCTCAAGTGTGTCTGCGCGTTTTGGCTTCCTTCAGGCTTGCCTACCGGATTAGGTAGGACCGAGGTGCGGGTGGCCAGAGACACACTTAATTGAACGGCCTCCCCTTTGTTTTGATCTACGAAAGATTGGAGCATGTGAAAAGGGCAGGGGATTGTTCTCTTAGTTTCTTTTTGGTGGTACACTCATTATTTATAAGAGTAGATTACTGAAATTATAGGATATGGAACCTCAGGTGAGGGTGTTCAATTAAGTGTGTTTAAGTAATTTGATTACTTCGTATAAATAAGTAATATCTTTATAATGAATTGTTAATCAGTTCATTGGTTGATCCTACGTGTCCGGCAGGTAGGCAGTCTCTTTTTACGCAATGTTAATAAAACAAAGATACAGATTATTGAACGGTCCCACTCAGGGAATATTTAGTAATTTATTCAACGATTCAACGAAAAAAGCCCACAATGAATTTCATTGCAGGCTTTTTTTATGGTGAGCGTAGAGGGATTCGAACCCCCGACCCCTACCCTGTCAAGGTAATGCTCTAAACCAACTGAGCTACACGCTCTGAATAGGTCTGTTATTCAGATCGGATGCGAAAATAGTATAATTTCTATAAATCTCCTAAATAGATGCTCGGCTATTTTTTAAATAATTTTCCAAACCAGGATACTTTTTTGGCTGGCGCCGTAGTTTTTTCGCTACTTGTTGGAGATGCGTTTTCAATAAACTGATTGGCGATACTAAGTAATTCTGTTTTTGTTTTCATTCCAGAGGCTCTCCAGAGAATTTCACCATTTTGGAAAATAGCTAGAGTTGGTAATGATTTTACTTTGTACTTGGTTGAGATGGCTTTCTTTTTATCTACATCAATTTTAATGACCCTCATTTTGGTGCCCAGCTCTTTTTTGACTTCAGCAATTACTGGAGAGAGTGCCTGACAAGGCCCACACCAGGTAGCATAAAAGTCCACAAGTACCGGTTTTTTGCTATTGATGATATCTTTAAAACTTAATTTTTTCTTATTACTCATAACGGTGTTTTTTAGAGCAGATGATATAAATTAGGGAAGACAAGTTAACAGCCACATTATCTCGTTTTCTTAAACAGGATTATTTTGCGATTTGTTGCAGCAAACGCCGGGCATAAACATTCATTAACGTTGAGTATTACGAAAACCATTAACTTTGTCCTATGAGTTGTGCACTCTTATCATCGCCGTTACAAGGATTTACCGACTTTCGTTTCCGGAATGCTTTTCAAAAATATTTTGGCGGGATAGATACTTTTTATGCACCTTATATTCGGCTCAACGGAAAGATGGTTATTAAGCCCAATTATGAACTTGATATCCAACTCAAAAATAACGATACGCTCATGGTCATTCCGCAGATTATGACCAACGATGCCGACGAGTTTATTTTTGTTGCCAAATTTGTACAAAGTCTCGGCTATAAAGAACTTAACTGGAATCTGGGATGCCCTTATCCGATGGTAACCAATAAATGTATGGGGTCCGGATTAATCAATGACCCCGACCGGATTGATCGAATTCTTGACCGGGTGCATACGGAGACGGACATTACTGTTTCTATGAAGATGAGAATGGGCTACGAGCATCCGCTGGAAATTATCGACAGCTTTCCGGTCTTAGGAAAATATCCTTTAAAAAATATCGCCATCCACGCCAGAATCGGGAAACAATTATACAAAGGTGGGGTAGACCTGGAGAGTTTTCAGCGTTGTCTCGACCACAGTCCACACAAATTATATTATAACGGAGATATCACGACCGTGGCAGGTTTTCGGGAAATGACCGAGCGTTTTCCGACGATCAATCACTGGATGATTGGACGGGGATTAATCGCTGATCCTTTTTTGCCTGGTATGATAAAAAATGATACAGACGAATATCCGGAAGACCGATTTGAGATTTTCAGTAAATTTCACGACACCCTTTTTTCGGCCTATGAGCGAAAATTAAAAGGAGACAAACAAGTGATTATGAAGATGACGTCTTTCTGGCAGTATTTTGCTACGCCTTTTTCCAATCCTGTAAAAATTGTTAAAAAAATAAAAAAGTCAAAGACGATCGAAGTATACGATGCAGCCGTTGCGGAGATTCTGGAAAATGAACGTGCTCAATATCAGGTAACCTAAGATTTATTATCTGACCATTACTTACCACAGATCGTGAACCATACTTTTGATATGCTGGTCGTAGAGTGATTTGATAAAAGTCATTTGAGCTTCCGTCAGATCCGCTGTCTCGCTTGCTTGCGAATTGGAAATAATTTGCTCCGTATTTGATGCTCCCGGGATTACACAGCTAACGGCCTCATTCTGCAGAATCCATTTCAATGCAAGCGTCGCTAATGGTTGTTCCGGAAATTTTAACTGGAGTTTTTCGACGGCGGATAATCCGGTCAGATAATCTACCCCGGAAAAAGTTTCTCCTTTGTCAAATGCAGCACCACCTCGATTGAAATTGCGATGGTCATCTTTAGTAAAAGTAGTGTTTTTGTTAAATTTTCCGGTTAATAGTCCGCTTGCCAAAGGTACCCGAACGATGATACCAATGTTTTTTTTCTTTGCTTGCTCAAAAAATAATTCAGCGGGTCGTTGACGAAATATGTTGAAAATAATTTGTACCGTATCGACATTTTTATACTCGATGGCCTTTAGTCCTTCTTCTACTTTTTCGACGCTGACGCCAAGCTTTTGAATTTTTCCTTCGGTTATTAATTTATCAAATTCACCGAAAATTTCCGGTCGATAATATACTTCCGTGGGTGGACAATGGAGTTGAATCAAATCAATTGTTTCCAAACCCATATTGGTCAAACTATTTTCTACAAAACTGCGTAATGCTTTTGGCGTGTAAGTCTCGTTGTTATGTGGGTTTAAAAGTCTGCCACATTTAGTAGCTACGTAGATTCGCTCTGATCTTGACCGGATAAACTTTCCAACCGCTTTTTCACTTTCTCCCGGATTTTCACCGTAAACATCCGCCGTATCAATAAAATTTATTCCCTGGTCGACCGCTTTGTTTAATATGTTTCGAGCGGTCTCAAAGTTAAAAGGGCTGCCCCATTTCCCGCCGACCTGCCAAGTACCCAAACTGATTTCGGAAACCTTAAATCCTGTTCTTCCCAGTGTTCGGTATTTCATGTTTTTGTTTTTTGTTTTGTATGTATGCGTAAGGGCGTATGGGCGAATTGCAATTCGTCCTTACTCGCCCTTCCGATATTTGTCTATGGCAACTACACCCGTTCCAGAATAGTTGCGTATCCTTGCCCCACACCAACACACATGGTAGCCAAAGCGTACTTTTTGTTCTGCTCGTGCAATTCCAAAGCTGCCGTATGCAAAATTCTGGCACCAGAAACGCCAAGTGGATGACCGATTGCAATCGCACCACCGTTGGGGTTGATGCGCGGATCGTTGTCAGCTAGTCCGAATTCACGAGTACAAGCGAGGACCTGTGCTGAGAAGGCCTCGTTGAGTTCCAGGATGTCCATATCTTTTAGCGTAAGTCCCGCTTTTTTGAGGGCTTTTCTGGAAGCACCCACCGGGCCGATTCCCATGATGCGGGGTTCGACACCAACCACGCCGGAGCTAACAATTCTTGCCAACGGTTTTAGATTGTATTTTTTTACCGCATCTTCCGAGGCGATCAGGAGCGCGGCGGCGCCGTCGTTGAGACCGGAGGCGTTACCGGCAGTTACGCTGCCCCCTTCTTTTTTAAAGGCTGTTCGGAGTTTTCCGAGTACTTCGAGTGAGGTGTTGGGCTTGATAAATTCGTCTTTTGAAAAAAGGATGGGGTTGGCTTTTCTTTGTGGAATTTCTACCGGGACGATTTCTTTGGCTAATCGACCACTGGCTTGGGCTTTCGCCGCTTTCATTTGTGACCAATAAGCAAACTGATCCTGATCGGCTCTGCTGAGGTTGTACTCAGCTGCCAGGTTTTCGGCGGTAACACCCATTCCATCTGTACCATAAAGTGCTTCCATTTTTTTGTTGATAAAGCGCCAGCCAAAACTACTGTCGTGCATTTTTGCGTCGCGACCAAAAGCTTTGGAAACTTTGGAAATGACCCACGGGCCGCGGGTCATATGTTCGACACCACCGGAGATAACCAAGTCGGCATCTCCCGTTTTAATGGCCCGGTTGGCATGAATGACGGTCGACATACCCGAGGCACAAAGTCGGTTGACCGTTTCGCCGGGAATGGACCACGGCAAGCCCGCGAGGAGTAAAGCCATTCTAGCCACATTGCGGTTGTCTTCTCCCGCCTGATTGGCGCAACCGAGGATTACTTCGTCATAAGCATCGGTAGGAATATTATCGAATCTTTCGATTAAAGTTTTGATAGGAATGGCGGCTAAATCGTCCGTGCGAATGGTGGATAAGGTACCACAGAAATTGCCGAATGGCGTTCGAACGCCGTCTATTATATATGCTTCTTTCATGATTTTTTAATTTGGTAATCGGTAAAAATTGCCAAGATAATCAAATTTTAGGTTTTTAGATGATCGTCCGTTTTGAGAAAAAAATTCGCTAGAGAGTTTTAAACTATTATTTAGATAAAACCCCTCTTTAAAATAAAAAAGCCTTCCTCCGCATTTGCGAAAGAAGGCTTTTTTAATAAAAATCAAAGAAGGTTTATTCGGTTAATCGTTATGAACCACCGCAAATTTTTGCGTTTGCATGCCTTTGGGTGTTACAATATTTGCGAAATAAAACCCAGCGGCTAAGTCGGCTGTATTTACCGTCTCTAGTTGCTCGCCACTTACGCTCATCAATTCACGGACCAGTACTACCTTGCCGGTAAAGTCTGTGATCTGTAGCATAACTTCCGTAGGCTCCGGTGTTGTAAATCCAACGTTGAGAATTTGGTTGGCCGGATTAGGGAATAAGCGCATAGATTCGACTTTAGCGGTTAATTCATTAGCAACCGTTCCGATATTTCTGGTATTCCCATTTGTACAACCCGAGATAAATACGTCATCGATGTAGACATAGTCCGCATTGGAAGAAGCATCACAACGGAATCGGAAGCGCGTGTTACTAGTAAAGTTTCCGGTAATAGAAACAAATTCGAATTCTCGTACTAAATTTTCGAAATCTGTTCCTCTGGCCCAAGTGAAAAGTGTTTGCCACGCACCGTTATCGAGTGAAGCCTGTAACCAGAAGTCTTCGCCATTTTCCATACTTCTACCTACGTAGGTAAATTCAATATCTACTTGCTCAAAACCAGCGAGGTTTAGCGCATCGGTGGTTGCTACGGAAGAGTTGGTATTATCTCTTAAGCGGATAGTTCTGGTACCCGAATTAGCATAAGAAGCTGCGGTAGAACGGACACAATCAGAACCGCCGTCGTTCCAGATGCCCCATCCGCTGTCAAAATCCTCTTCATCGACTACTACTTCGGTACAACCACCGCCAGTATTACAAGGAGCACAAGGACCACCACAATCAACACCGGTTTCACCTTGGTTTTGGATACCATCACTACAGGTAGCTACTGGGCCACCGCCGAGGCAGAACGAGGAAGTTTCGGAGCTACCGAAGCTGCCTCCGGAACCTAATACATTTCCACTACCATCCGTAATGGTGTAGCTACCACTGCCAAAAGAGCAGCAGATACCGTCACCGTAACTATCATTAATCGTCAGGTCGTAACAACCGTCGGCTAAACAAAAATCGAAAGTAATGGTAGAACCATCCGGTTGATTTCCGTAAGTGCCACCTGCGCTTATGGAAACTCCAGCGTCGGTGGTGAGGGTCCAGCTAGTTTCTTCCGGGTAATTGTCGAAAGTAATGGAGAAGTTTACCTCGTTGTCCGTACAAGCTACGGCACAAGGAGCACAAGGGCCGCCACAATCGACGCCGGTTTCCCCCTGATTTTGGATACCATCATTACAAGTAGGTCCGCCGGCAGTGCCACAAGCCCCCGAATTAAGCAGACTAGCTCGGGCACCGCCCGTATCAAAGAGTGCACGCATTCTATTTTTTTGACCGAGGGTAAACAGGTTCATACATCCGTCGTCGGAATAGTCCATATAGTTTTGCACCATATCGAGAGAGCTACAACTTACGTGAGAAGAAGCGCAGCCATAATTTGGGTTGTCAGAAGTTGGGGTATCGGAGACAAAGTCATCTACGTTACAGTTACCGTCTCCCCAGATGTGCCGGAGGTTGAGGTAGTGACCTACTTCGTGCGTCATAGTGCGGCCGAGGTTGAAAGGCGCGGTAGCCGTACCCGTCGTACCGAAATAACGATAGTCGTTGACGACCCCGTCGGTGGCCGGATTTCCACCTGGGAATTGTGCGTAACCGAGGATTCCGCCCCCGATGTTACAAACCCAGATATTTAGATAATCGGCAGTTGGCCAGGCGTTTACACCCCCGGAGTTGGCTGACTTTACAGAATCGTTGGTGCCAAATCCATTAACGTTGGTGGAAGTACGGGTGATTCCGGTGGTTGCGTTTCCGTTGGGGTCAACGGTCGCCAGGCAAAATTCTATTTCTGAATCCGCTGCCTGTGACCAGGTGCCGTTGGCGTCGCTGTTAAAACGTCGGAAATCATCGTTAAGAACGGTTAATTGTGACTGGATTTGTGCAGTACTGATATTTTCGGTTGAAGTACGGTAAACGACATGCACCACGACGGGAATTGTAACGATTCCGTCGACGTCTCTTTGCTGAGCACTGTTGATATAGTTTTGGGTATGTCTTTCAATTTTCCGGAGTTTTTCGATTCGTTTTGGGTCTTGCTGCTGTTGTTCCAGCAGGATGTCGTGCGAGGGGCAGTTACGATGTTGGGCAATCAATTGGGAAGTGAAAGCGAAACATACAGCTAATAAAGTTAGCTTTAGCAATAAACGTGAAATCATAAAATTAAAGTTTTATAAAAGTTAGTAAAGTGCAGGCGGAATCAGTGTCTAAGTAGTTAGACCATATTAATTTTTAATAAATTATTGCTAAGTTAGGTTTGGAAGGTTTTCAAGTTCAAAATTCTGTGAAAACGAAAATACTCTTGTATATTATTTTTGTAGGAATTGTAAAGATAATATATTATTTGGGATATAAAATAAAAATTTGATATGTTTTTTAATTTTTTTGGTGGGGAGGTTTTGAGATTTTAGTTGAGAGGATTAGGATAGTGATTATTTAGTGGCCCAAAGTACTCCAGTCAACACGAAATATTAGCTCGTGTTGACTGGAATAGATGAAGATACTATTGTTTTACTAAGCGGAGTGATTTTATTTTACCGGCAATCTGGAGACGGATAAAGTAAACGCCACCAGTTAATTGGTGAGTTTCAACGTGGATCTTATGTTCTCCGTTGGAAAGTGATTTGTTAAGTATCGTTCTGATTGTTTTACCTAAAAGGTCAACCAGGTCTACTCTCACCGTGTTGTTTTGTTCCATCTCAAAATCAAGTGTAAAGAAATTACGGAATGGATTTGGATAAACTTGTGCGTTGAGAGAAGCAACGATTTTATCTTCTGTGGAAACCACGTTGCAATTATTACAAATCGGAAGGTATTGAAAATCAGGAGGGAGTAATTCTCTAACTTTTGCTTCTGGTACTTCAAACCAATCCATTAAAATCGAGCCGTAGACCCATCGGAAATCATACTGCATGGGCACTCCTTCCTGGTTCGCTACGGAGCTGCTGATTACTGGATTGTCGCCAATGATTCCCGCATTAACACAATTGCCAAAAATCATCATTGGACCAGCCGTACCGTGGTCCGTTCCGTCACTGGCATTTGATCTGATCTGTCGGCCAAATTCGGAGAAGGTCATTCCAACCACCCGATCTTCGAGATCCAGCAGTTTTAAATCTTCCTGAAAAGCAAAGATCGCATCGGAAAGGATAGATAGAAGGGTAGCGTGTCGCCCGGTAGTTGGATCGTCGCTGACTTGTCCACCGTGCGTATCGTATCCTCCCTGTTGTAAAATAAAGACCTTGGACCGCAAACCACCAGAAATCATACGGGCTACTACTTTAAGTTGATTTGCTAGGGTAGTATTTGGATATTCGTACAAATTAGCGCCTGCGTTGGCTGCCTCGGTGACCCGTTCGCCATAAACATTGGTCTTTTTGTAAGTATCAATTATATAGCTTAATTCCTCCCCGTAGCAATTTTCGGGGATGGGCGGTTCGATACCTACGCTTAGTCCACCCACATTATCAGGGTCCAGAATAGCAATACTAAAATTTGCTCCGGTACCCTGACAAGTTTGACTAACGGAACGTCCCATGGTGACGGCAAATGGATCCGGACAATCGGCCGAAGGGTAGTCACCGGGATAACCAGGAAAATTATCATCGAGGTATCTTCCCATCCATCCGGTGGAGACATTACTGGTTGTTTCGATTCCATTGTTCCAAATATCTGCTGAGCGGAAATGAGAACGGTTGGCGTTAGAATATCCAGCATTTTGCACTACGGTTAAATGCGCATTATCATACAAATTCTTGAGTCCCTCCATAGAAGGGTGAACACTAATCGTATCAGTAAGTGAAAGCAATTGATTTTCTGGAATGATAATGTTGGACCGTGCGTTGGCTAAATTATCATAACCGTCCAGCGGAATGAAAGTTTGTAAACCATCATTACCACCGTTTAAGTCTATGATAATCAGTACCCGGTCGTTGTCACCATTGACCAGTTCGCTCATGTGGCGGGAAGGAAGTGCAGCCAGTTGAAATCCACCAAAAAAAGTGGGTACCGTAACAATGCTCGATCGTTTAAGGAAAGATCTTCTTTTCATGGGATATTTTTAACTAAGATGAAATTCAGGAATATCTATCATTGCGGAAAACAAATCATTTAATTTTTGGGATACCGCCATACGAATTTCGTCGTTGGTTGGATCATCAAGGTATTCACCATATTCGACCGTCCATTCAAAGTCAGGTAATCCCGGAATCAGAATGTTTTTGAAAAAAGTTAATTGTTCTTCTGTTAATGGATTGGGATAGAACAATTCACTAAGGTCATTTAGCAGTTGATTAACATCCTGAGGATTAGAAAGGGTAGCGATGTATTCGAGTGGATCAATGCCTACCAATCCTGTTTGTAATTGATTTAACCGGGGATTTATTTTTTCGATTAACTGTTTTCTCAGTCCAATACTGGCGGAGTTAATCCAGTCCCGATAAAAGCTGGGAGCCTGATGATACGCCCGCCATCCGGCTACACTGGGAAGTTCGAATAATTCCATCCCCAAACTTGAGGATTGTTGTTTTATATAATTCCAGAAAGAATATTCTTGTAAGATATCATCCGGGACCTTACCATCCAGTGATTTAAAAACAGAAAAGAAGTGATCGTATGGATTTTTAATCATACATCCACGGACTTCTTCGCTAAAGAAGTGTTCACTTTTTAAAAGTGCTTCTAAAGCGGGCCGTATTTCATAATCATTATCGAGTAAAATCTGAGCCATCGGTGCAATGACTTGAGATTCGACTTCGGGTGTCAAGCGATAATTAACAAACCAAATGTATAATCTGCGACAGATATGATGTGCTACTTCGTTTTTTTCAAAAATAATATCAATAACGTTTTTGTACTCTTCTTCCCCTGCATTAGGAATTTGTTGATTGTCAAAACGGTGAGATAGTTGTTTGGTAGAACTATTATGAAAGAAAGTGAAGAAAGACGCCTGCCAGGTGTTGTTGGTCCAGGCGTACCAACCAGTTAAAGCCTTGGCGATTTCTTGCACATCCTGCTCCGTGTAAGTGGTGTAATCTCCGGGAGCAGCAACGGGGCCTTTTCCAATGGTAAATAATTCGAGTAATTCGCGGGCATAGTTTTCGTTGGGGGCAAAGCTGAGGTTTTCGGTTCCGTTCAGAAAAATCAGCATCGATTGATCAATAGTTATTTCTTTAGTTAATTCGCGAAAATTACCAAGCGCGTTGTTTCTTAGTTTCTGCAAATAGAACCAGTTGAAATTAGGTCGACTATTTATAGAAACAACAAAATGATTATGCCAAAACATGGTCAGTTTTTCTCCAAGTGTCTGATCTTCACTATGTATTTTTTTTAACCACCATGCCAGTAGACTTCTATTTCTTGCCAAACGCATTTGGATAATTAAATCATCATCTATAGGTTGTCCTACCCAACTTTCACCTAATGCGGCAAGAGGATCCTCGTCATAGTTATAGTATATTGGTGGGTCTATCTCCTCTGGTATCTCAAACAAAGTCTCCATCGAACCTTCCAACCCTTCAGATACTGCCTGCTCAATGCGGGTACGACTGGGACCGTAGATAGTCCGGCGCAGCAGGTGTGCCGCTTGGGCAAAATTCCAGGGCCCCGTATATGGTGTTAGCATAGATTAACATTTTTAAAATAGATGGACAGCCATTCGAAAAATACGAACAACGTACGACTGTAAAAGTTGCTTTGAAAGTAATACCTGAGTAGGTAGCGTATTGTAGGTTTTCAGGACAAACAGGGTGAAATTATTCAAAAAGTAGTTAAATAAATTTACTTACTTGCTCACCTACAAATATACAAAAAAATAATAAGTTTTATTTCTTTTATTATCGCCCCAACCCCTTCACCCGTTCCAGCAACCACGCCTTTTCCACGACGGCCTGGGTTTGGGTAATTTCTTCGGTAAGGCGAGCTACTGCCTTTTTATCTCGGGAATTAATATCCATTAATTTCTTGGCGTATTTTATTAAGTTTAGATAGTTGTTTTTAGCATATCCTACCTCTTTATGCCGGTATATATAGTTTTTAAAACTATCAAACAAAGAGTAGAGTGCATCCGTTTCGTTTAGTTCAAAATAGATTTTCAGCAGCATTCGGCGGGCAGCTAGTTCGAGCATCGTCTCATCAAAGGTAGTGGTTCGTAAAATTTCCATTACTTGGTCGTAATTACCTTTTCTATTGTGATAATTGGCTAAATTGTACAAATAATATTCCTTTCGCAAGCTGTTTTTTAGAAAGACCTTATTGGTTTCAATAAAATCAAGGACCCAATCGTAGGCCTCCTGGCTAAGCCCGGATTGGGCAATATTGATATAAGTAACGCTAGCCATTTCTCCATTATCAAAAAATACCTGGGCATCTAACCCTTTTTTGTAAATCTCAAAAAGTTCTTTCAGGTAGCTACGATTACCGAGATTTGCCTGTTTAATGCAATGGTTAATGGCCAAAACGTACAATTCCGATAATTCCCCAATTGAGAAGGCAGATTGATGTTGCTCGATCAATGATTTAAAATTCTTAAAATAGGATTCGTTTTGAGTAACGGTTAGCATTCGGTAAGCATAGTAATATAATTCCACTACTGGAAATTGTCGATAATGCTCCTGATCTTCAATCAAATCCAGAATTTTTTGGAGTAATAGCTGATATTGTTCCGGCTGCTCTTTCGATCTTAGACTGAGCCACGAGCAACCGAGCTTGAGCGTGGTAGCAATCATATATATATCTGCCGACTGATTAAGCTTTGGCAGAATTTTTCCAATCTTAAGAGAAGATGTCCGAGATTTAAAGAAAGCCTCGTAATCTTCATAAATGATTAAATAGTTATCTAAATAGTATTGGGGGTTTCGAAAAGGTTTTTTTTCCAGTAACTTGAGACAGCTTTGAATTTCTTTTTCGTAACTATTTGATAACCCCTTCTTTCTAAAAGCCTTGGCAACCAATCGTTGTTCTGAAATCGGATCCTCTTTTAGTTGTTCAATAGCTAGAAAACTCTTTACCAACTTATTCAAAAAGGAAATGGTATACCGCATTTTTTTATCATCATACGGTTTATCGGTAAAAATTTTCCCAAAATAGTACTCCCGCGTATTTGGTATCTGCTCCTTAGTTTGTGCAGATTTTATTAATAAATCACAGAAAGTTATCAACTCTGGCCGTCGATTATGATAGGGAGAACGGACAAATTGACCCAACGAACGGTGTTCTATGGTTCCTAATTGCGTAATTATTAGATAAAGTTGGCTGTTTTTCATAGATAAGTTTTGACAAAATAGAGCTATAAATATAGATATTTTGCTGTAAATGAGCAATTTAAGAAAGAAATAATTTTTAATTTATTGTGGCAATTGCCTATTATTGTTGTTGTTTCAGCCCCATATTATTACAATCTTTGTATCATCGAACGATTTTAACCTAGCGAATCATGACTTATCTCTCATTTCTAACCAAAAAGATTATCATCAACATCCGAGTGTTGGTTCTCTGTTTCGTTTGTCTTTTCTCAATAGGTTTAAATGCTCAGACCTGGGAGCGTTTTTATAATTTTAATGAATTTGATTACTTAAAATCTGCCCTTCCGACTGCCGACGGAGGAATTATATTCGTTGGTCATTCACTCGTCTTTGGAGTATCTGGTGCTATTGGTAACATTATGATGATCAAAACGGATCGGGATGGCCACTTGCTTTGGGAAAGGTCTTACACGGAAGGAAACTTTGATGAAGTTCTTACTACGATTCCTACGTCGGATGGCAACTACTTAATAGGCGGTCTTACCTTTGATGGTATCAATGGGAATGGTAGCGCTGACGGATGGATACTCAAAATGGATCAGGATGGTAATATCTTGTGGGATTCATTATATGGTGGAGATGAATTTGAAAAAATATATAGTCTGCACGAAACGACTGATGGTGGATTTGTGTTTGCCGGTGAAACTCGTTCGACAGAAAGTGGAGATATTATGGAGCCTCCCATAAATCCTGATTCGCTTAATGCGAAGGATAGCTGGATTGGAAAAATCGATGCCAATGGAGTACTTCTCTGGAATCATCGATTCGGGAGTTATGAGGATGATATATTGATAGATTTGGCGATTGCACCCAACGGAGATATTCTGGCAACAGGAAATTTTTTGCCGCCTGGTCTTGACCAAGATTGGGATATTAGTTTGTACCGTTTTGATCCGGATGGTAATATGTTAGGGAATTCGTTCTATGGTGGTGATGAACACGAAGAAGTATTCTCTATAATTAACACTAGTGACGGTAACTTTGCAATTGGCGGTATGACCAATTCACAAGGTAGTGGCGCTTCGGATACTTACCTGTTAAAAATTGATCCCGACGGTAACGTGTTATGGGATAACTCATATGGAGGAGCCGCAGGAGAATATGCCGCATTTGTTCAGGAAATGCCCGATGGTGGTTTTTCAATTCTCTCTTCTACCGAAAGTTTTGGGTCTGATTTACTGGATCTCTACTTGATCCGAACCGAACCAAACGGTGAAGAACGGTGGACCAAAGTTTTTGACGGTGGTGACGATCGTTACGATGTACCTTACCCTTTTACCGTTGATGAAGATGGCTATTATTACATGGTCGCAAACCAACAGGAGAAAGACCAAAACGATGATCTTCTCTCTTCACAAATTTATATCCTCAAAGCCGACGCACTGGGAAATACCGCGACCAATGCTTTACGTGGTAGAATAGCCATTGATCAAGGCGATAATTGTTTTCCGGAAACCGGTGAACAAGGCTTACAGGACTGGCTCGTTGTAGCCCGGGGAGCTGATCAGACTTTTTATAATACAACAGATGCCAATGGTGATTATTTTATTGAACTAGCAGTTGGAGACTATTCTGTGGAGGTGATTTCTCCGGGAGATTACTGGGAGGCTTGCGATGAAATTAATTTTATTTCAATTAGTAATCCTTATGATACGATCGTTCAGGATTTTAATTTTAGAGACCAATCCATTCTCTGTGCAGATATGGAAGTGGATTTGTCTACCTCCTATTTAGATTACTGTGATGAGAATATTTATCACGTTATTTACCGAAACAATGGAACAGTAATTTCTGCGGGAGCAGCAGTAGATATTATTTTGCCTGGTTCTTTTTCTTATATCAATAGTACGGCTAATCTGGGCGCAATAAATGATAGCATCTATACTTTTAACATCGATGATGTACCCGTAAATGGAGTGGGTAGTTTTGAGATCACCGTTGAACACGATTGTGCAAACGAAGGTCAGGGACGCACCTACGAATTACAGGCACGGATTAGTCTGGAAGAAATATGTTTGCCAGATGATCCGATTTGGGATCAGGCCAGTCTTGAATTACGAGCGCAAGTGGTGGGGGATGACGTCCTGTTTATCGTAGACAATATTGGTTCGGGGGATATGGGCATTGCCTTAACGGGAATCATCGTTGAAGATTGGTTGTTGCCGCGGACAGAACCTGTTCAGCTCAATAGCCTCGAGTCTGACACGATCATCGTTACTCCGGAAGGAAAAACGGCTCGTCTGGAAATATCCCAAACACCTGGTCATCCCGGACGTAGTAATCCGTCGATCACGGTGGAAGGAGTAGGGCTCAACGGAATGGGAACTTTCACGACCGGTTATGTCAACCACTACCCGGAAGACGATGCGAATCGCTTTAAATCCATCGACGCACAAATCAGTTACCAAAACTTTTTGCCCAATGTGCTACGTGCTTATCCGCGTGGCTACGGAAACGATCGTGCCATTGCACCGAATGGTGACATCGAGTATCATCTGCGTTTTCAGCATACGGGTAATGATACCTTACCGTGGTTGTATATTGAAAATGAATTACCCATTGAACTGAACGTAGAAACGTTGCGTCCCGGAGCTTCTAGTCATCCTTATGATTATGAAGTGGTAGGCGACGGAGTGGTGCGCTTTAATTTTACGGATATCAATTTAGTAGGTGATGAAATTGACGAATCGGCATCTTACGGTTTTATCAAATTCAGAGTGAGTCAGCACCCGGATTTGCCGGACGGAACTGGATTTTTTAACAGAGTGACGGTACAAAAACCAAACTCGCGTGTCAGGACCAACGGGGTATGGCACACCATTAAATATGGAAACCTCTACGGCGCTTACGTAGCCACTCATTGTACGGGAGATACACTCTTTGGCCATGTATTGACGGAAGACATCGTTTTGCGGGATACCATTGCCCGGGAAGCGCAGGATAGTATTACGACCGCCAGAGTTTATGTACTCAAAGACACAATTGTCAATGAGATAATCGAATTGGCTCCCGGTGAATTGTACAACGAAGTACTGTATCTGGAAGATACGACTTTGGTGAAATTTTATGTAGCTGCTAATGGTTGTGATAGCATCGTAAATACAACATTAGACATACTGACCAGTACAACATCTCTTGAACACCTTTACCATTTTTCTCTCTATCCTAATCCCGGATATGAGCAGGTGACGATGTCTTATCGTTTACCTGCTTCTTCCGAGATTTCGATCCGACTTTATCAGTCTACGGGAACCGTGTTTCAGGAAATAAATAAAGGTAATCAACCTGCGGGAACGCACCAATTGACTTTACCCACCGATTTGCCAACGGGTATTTATTGGGTAGCATTACGGACAAGCGAGGGAACGGCTACGAAGAAATTAGTCATCCAATAGTATAGCTCTCGAAAGGGATCTTAGTTTGATTTTCGCGGATATAAAATTATAGAATAAAAATAAACGGCTAAAGATATAAAGCTAAAAAAACTAACCAGAAAATTTTTTGAAAACAAAAAGCAAAAACACCGCTATCTGGAACAGCCCAAAAAGTTGGGAACTGCACCGAAATTGTTTTAATGTAAAAGGAGTACTTGTTGAGGGGCCAAATTTTAACGTTTACAAACTTTACACACATAAATTATTACAAGTCAAGTGCAGTTAGTAGTCGTCTTTTAAAGATGGGTATATTTGATCAACCAGATAGTGGGGTTTAGCTTTTTATTAATTTTTAGTGATCACGTTTTTAAATCTACTTCGGTAATTTCACAATAAAAGACAATTTTCCACACTGCCGTTTTGCTACGGTATAATCCTTTTCGTAACGATATTTTGCTGCCGTTCGTTCGGCCCGTACCAAGAGCGACATATCTTTGATCGTTGATTTGTATTCGTCCGCTTCCGCAAAAACTACTTTTCCGCTTTGATCCACACAAAGGTTTATGACCACTTTTCCGGTCTGTTTAATCAGTCCGTCTAACTTGGCGCGATGAATTACTTTTCTGGTCAACAATCCGTTGCCATCAAAATCATCACCACTGTTACCAGTATCTCCTTGTCCATCCGTATCCGAATCTCCGGTGGTACTACTTCCGCTATCGCCTTCCCCTGCACTATCACTTCCCGGTCCGGTAGTTCCGGAGTCCGTTACTTTACCACCACCATCTCCACTATTTTTATTTTTAGAAAAGTAATCACTGATTTTATCAACGGATTCCTCTGAAACCTCTTCGGTTACTTCGGTAATTTCTGGAGTAAGTTGACTGACCTGCGCATCCGAAGAAATTTCTCCGATCATATCGGCTACTTCCATATTGATTTCGGTAGAAGGACTGGTCAGTATGGGTTTTTTGGTTGGAACCTTTAGGGGTTGAATTTTAGCCATTGGTTTGGGACGCGGGGTGGGCTTCTCGACCGGTTTTTCGACCGGCTGCTCCACAGGTTGTGCGGGAGGAGGAGGCGTTTCCACGGGAGATTCTTTTATGGCACTGGACTGTCGGGAAGAAGAACGCTCAGAAGAAGCGGTGCGGGTAAATTTTTCCGGCTTCTCAAATTGAATCTCTACGACCTTATCAAAACGTTGTCGGGCCTGAATCTTTCCGGTCATAAATGGAAGGATAAAAAAGATAAGCAATAGTAGTAAAATCAGCGAAGACCAACGACGAGCTTTACGTTCGTGTTCCTTTTGTTTTTTCTTTGCAATTTCGTCTGCGATCATTTTAGAATATCTTTTGTTAGATTTTTTAAACAGGAGCCTTTTCCAGATTCCCAAATATAAATATTTCTTACAATATTTAGACCTTCATTTGTCGGATAAATTTATCCATTATGCTCAAAACGAACAAGGTACCCAGTAAAATTATATATTTGAGACGAATTTTTGGACTTAAAGTCTTGTTTGTTTATGAATATTAAAATATGAATAATGTGGTTAGTATTGAAAATCAACAATTTACGGCTAAAATAGACTTAAAAGGTGCACAGTTGGCTAGTCTGATAAAAAAATCCACTAATTGCGAGTATATCTGGCAAAGAGATCCCAAATATTGGACCGATTCGGCCCCTAACCTATTTCCCATCGTGGGGCACTTAAAGAATAACACTTATCAATACCAGCAAAAAACTTATCAAATGCCCAAGCATGGAGTGGTGCGGCACGAACCTTTCTCGGTTCTCAAAAAGGCAGAGAACCACTGTCAACTTGCTTTTCAGGATACCCCGAAATCCCGGGCGGCTTACCCTTTTTCATTTATACTGCTCATTAATTTTACCCTGACAGAAAATGGGTTAAATGTAGACTACACTATTCAAAATCAGGACAAAAAAATTATGCCCGTCGGCCTGGGCTACCATCCGGCTTTTGCGATTGATACGGAGCATTATCAGCATCAGGATTACGAAATTATTTTTAATAAAAAAGAAAATCTGGACCTCTACGGTTTGGTGGATAACCTTTTTGGTTTGCGTAAAAAAAATTATTTGACGGGAGATACCATTCCGTTAACGCCCGTTCTTTTTGATGACGATGCGCTGGTATTTACCAATATAAAATCAGATACTATTACCATCAAAAGAAAAAAGGACGACTGGTTTTTAACGGTAGAAACAGGCGGTGCTCCCCACCTTGGGCTTTGGGCAAAATCTGCTGCGCCCTACGTTTGTATCGAGCCCTGGTATACCTATCTCGACGGTCCGGACTCGACGGGAGATTTACTGGATAAGCCAGGCATGTACGCCCTGGAGGCGGGAGAGGAATTACAACGCGGGTATGGGATACTGGTGTGAATTTTTTTGGTTACAGGTACCTGGAAAATCAACATTGAATAATCCCCTCTTAAAAACGATTCAACGATGAGCTTACTCTAAAAAGTATATTTCTCGTAGAGAGCGCAAAGACGCAGAGATTCTTTAACGTGTAAATTTTTTATCGTGAGTCAAATATGAATGTTATTTTTATTAAATGTGTTTCAAGTTTTCTGTTTTCCTAGTTTTTAGAGCAGGCTCAACGATTCAACAAGCGCAGCGATTCAACCAGCGCAGCACCTCAACAATTCAACAACCCAAGCGCCTCAACCCTCAACGTCCTACCCGAAAAAACCGTTCAATCGTTGCCTCCGCCGGAAGTCCTAACGGAGTAAAAGCGTTCTGATTTACGTAATCCAGATTGGCGGGATATTTCCACCAAAAAACACCTGAAACGAAATCAACTTCCTGTAAGCTCTCCAGAACGATGCGGTAAGCAATTTCCTGATCGGCGGGATTTTCTGCGCGGCCATCAGGTCTGGCGTGGGGAAGGGTCCAGGGATGGTTGATATTTCGGAAACCAATTTCTGTGAGGAGTAAAGGACGTTGGTGTTTTTGCTGTACTTTTTTTAAGGTTTTCAGGATATCATAGAAAGAAGTTTTTAAATCCTTTTCGGATATTTTTTCTTTTTTTGTTAAAGGATAGTAACAGCTGACCCCAATATAATCAAGGTCTTCCCAGAAAGTTATTTCTTCAAATTCTTTTCCCCAATTAGACCCGTAGGTGATGGGCCCGCTGTAAATGGTCCTGATTTTACGGATCAATTCTCGCCACTCCTCGGGTTTTTGTAATGCAGTTTCGGTCATCTCGACTCCAATGCAGAGGATGTCAAATTGATAGATTTCAGCGAGGAGCGCATAGTGCGTAATCCAGTTGGTGTAGTACCGGAAAAAGGTATCCCAATTTTCGGGCGTATCCATTTCAATTTCTCCGGGCCAGCTTCCATGCAGCCAGATTTGTGGTTTTAAGAGCGTGTGGATTCCGAGTTGTTGGGCGTCGTAGTGGGACCGGACGGAGGCTTCATCGTTTTCCTGTCCAGCTCGTTGTGAAATCGGAATTGGTGCGGCTATTTTAGGATCACGCATAAATGTGTAGGGAATGATTGCCACTGCGTTGGCGCTTAAAGAAGCGACGCGTTGGAGGGACTGCTGCGCTTGTCTGGAACCATAGCCATTAAAAATTTGGTAGCCTTCGTGCGCAAAATTAAATCCTTTAAGATAAGGGAATGAGGTCATGGATGATTTGGCGTTAGCCTCAACCCTATTATTTTTGTCCGCTACTATTTTCAGCTTCCAGGATTTTTCCAATAATTGGAGTGTTTTTTCGTCCGGTTGCCACGCTGGGTAATTTGCTAAAAATGTTTCTTTACCATTTGTTTCAATTAAAAAATTAATAAAATATCCAGCCAGTGCAGTTTTCACAATAGGTGAAATACCCTCAGATTGGTAGAATTTTATAAATCCGTTTAATGATTTAAAATCTTCTGCACGAAGGATTTTTTTTGCAATGTTGAGGTAGCCTAAGCGTTGCCAATTTTCACAAAAATAAACCGCGAGTCCGCGTTCCAGCATTTCGGAAGTGGGCGCACCCAGTAAATTACGGATATAGAGTTGATTTTCTTTTTCCGAAAAACTATAAGGATATATTTTGTTGATGACCAGATGAATTTTCTGCTCCGAGAATTCAATGGTGGACTGGTGCGTATTTTTTGTCAGCAAGCCTTTATCTTCGGTACGATGATAAAGGTGTACTTCTGTTTTTGGGATTTTAGTTTTTATATTTACAAAATTTACAACTTTGTTTTGCTGCACCCTAAGATCCTTTAATAACTCTTTTGGACGCTTTCCAAAATCACGATCGGGGTGAGCGACGAGCCGAAAATCTGCTTCGTCGATCAGTATATCTGATGTACGAAAGTCATAGTTTTGCGTGGAGTCCATCGGTGGATTGGCCCAGGAGAGTGGTGCGGGAGTTTGGTAGTCAAAATCACGATCCGGTGTATTTACATCGGGTGTCACACAAGTGGTGATGAATAAAAGGGGCATTAAAACCAAAAATATAGAGGCAGCAGAATGAGTCATCAATGGAAGCGTTAGAAGTTGTTAAAGAACTTTAAACCGAAAAATAAACAAAAACCCCAAGAGCATCTGTCGGCTCTCAGGGTTTTTATTAAATATTTATTTGATTCAGCTGGTTTATCTGCTGATGGTAAGATTTTTCAATCTACTAATTTTGTTGTTTCTCAGCACGTTTAGCCTTTTTCAATTTTTTATTGGCCTTTCTGGCGGCCATTTGTTCTTCTGTAAGCAAAGCATTAAGTGCTTCTTTATGATCTTTTTTTAGCTGGGTAAGCATTTCTTTTTTAGCCACAGTATCTAGCGAAGTATCCGCAGCGATGGCCTGATTTTTTTGGAAAAAATTCAGGTAAGCGGTTTTTACCGTAGCTTGTTGTTCTTCCGTAAGTGTCACCTGTCGATTTAGCTTTTCGGTAGATTTTACCGCACGGTTTTCGATCATTTCTGGTGTCATTGTGGCTGATTTCTCAATCTTATCTCCTCTTTTTCCACCACGTCTGCCAATGCCCTCTGCCTTCCGTTGTTCCCGTTTTGCTTTTATGTTTTCTTTCTGCTCTTCTTTTAATGCATTTCTTTTCTCGATCTGTGCCGGGGTTAGAACGGCCTCGATTTTTTCATTAAATTCTGCACGAGCAGCTTTATGCTCTTCTCGGGTTTGGGCGCTACGGCTTTTTTTATTTGCTATTCTGGTTTCGTAAATTTCCTTGATCTGTACTTGTTGTTCTGATGTCAAATCAAGTTCAGTGGTCATTCGTTCCACTGCAGCATCCGCTTTGACCGCCATTCCTTTACGTTGGGCAAAAGTAGTGGTAGCCAGGAAGGCTACGAGTAAAAGGCACATTAGATTTTTCATATTTTTTTAAATTTTTAGTTTAACCAATTAAATGATAGAGTGATGGATAATTATTTAAAGTACCAAACTCGGGTACCATCTCTTTGACGTTTTAAAGTTACAAAGGTTAAACGGATAGCTATTTAAAATGTTAATTTTTCCTTAAATACTGATCATACTACTTGACATTTCTGCCCATTTGCAGCCTCCCGGCCACTTTAAGGAGTAGTTTCAAACCCGTAAATGTCCAGTAGAATGGATGCTAGTGCCTCGGGCATAGATTAATTGAGCATATGGACTGGTAATTTTAAATTTGCTCTGCGTTAGAAAATTCCTCATTATGCTACCGCATAACTCCGGATTTTCTGCCTTGATCAGCTGTAAAATTACTGCCTCCATAAACTCACTAACTTATTGCCCAAGGCACTGGTGTGTGAAATAATCTATTAGGCTGGTAATCAGTAAGTTGATTCAGCATAAAGCTTAGAGAAATAAAAAAAATCTATTCAAACCAAAAATCGATGGGTACAATTCCGACGGTATGCTCTTCGAGTTCCTCCCCGGCAGGACTGTGGATCACGATTCGCCCGTTCACCTGAAAGTTACGCGCATCGGCACCGATGATGTGATCGGTTTGCGGATCGACCGCTACGGTCAGGTAGGGAAAATCGATAAAAGGAGCCAGACTGATGGAAGTCTGGGTAATCGGATGTACGAAAACAGCCCCGCGCATGGTGTAGTAAAGGCGGTCACCGGAATTATTGATGGTTAGATTTCCAGCTCCCTGATCGACATCAAATTCCCTGGTAATTTGATCGTTGGCTAACTGGACCAGGCGACCATCACGGGACTCGTCAAATCCCTGAAAGCCTCGGGTCAGTACCCAAATGGAACGATTGACATCTATCTCAATGGACTGTGGTTGTAGTCCTACTTCGATTTCTTTTAAAATGGTTTCGGTTTCAATATCTATTTTGGTGACCACTGAGTCGAGTAAAAAGCCTCCGGAATTGGCGACAAACACGTTGCCATTCTGAAGGACCATTTCTTCTGGCCCGGGCCGTACAGGAATGGTCCGCAGCACCGTGTTGCTCGAAAGGTCTACTACGGCAATTGATCCCTCAAATCCATCTGCACCCCACTGACTGACCCAGGCAATACCGGGACTTACGGGCAACAAAAACCTTGGTTTCTCAAGTCCGAGGATAGGACCGAGATATTGGAAATTATCCATTCTTACCACGTCAATTCGATCGGCATTGGTAGAAACAATGTAGCCTAATCCATTCACTACATGCATGGATCGGGTACGATTGCCAAGCTCCCGGGTGGAATTATTAGTCCGGAAGACATCCTTGATAGAGCGGCCATCCTCGCCACGTTCCACAAAAGTGAGTGATCCAAACTGATCTGTATTTTGGGTTAGCCCCTGATTGACCACATAGATTCCATCGGTAAATTCGAGCGGCCCTTTTTCTTTGTCCTTCTCCTCTTCATCCACAACGGACGGAAGACAGGCGGTAGCCAAAGCTAATACGAACAGGATTAGTAGAAATGTAAATTTTTTTAAAATTATCATAGCTTAATATCTTAGGATAAAAACAAAATCTGAATTCAAATTTATTTTGTAAAAATATGAATTTTTATTTTGTGAGATAAAAATAGCCTCATTAAGACGTAAGAATTACCTATGAGGTGCCTTAAAAGGATAAGTCGCTAAAATAGGGCCAGATTCTGAGAAATATTAATTGTGGTTAAGAGGGTTACGATAAAATAGCTTCGTTGTTTACAGTTGAAGCTGAAAGAATTTTTATACAAAATTCCATAAAATCAGCAATATAAACAATGCGAATACGGCCAGGACACCCGTCATGGCCGTCCAACTTTTAAGGGTATCCATTTCGTTCATTCCGAGGTAGCGACTGACGAGCCAGAAGCCACTATCGTTGAGGTGGGAAAAACCACTGGCGCCCGCTGCGATACTTAGGACAATGAGGGCCAGTTGGGTGGGAGGTAAGCCTAGTGCGACCAAAATGGGTTGCATAATTCCCGCGGCGGTGATCATGGCGACCGTAGCTGATCCCTGTAATAATCGAAGAATGAGGGCCACCGAAAAAGCGGCCAATAGTGGCATGATATCGAAAGCGATAAATTGCTCTGCGAGCATTTTTCCGGCGCCCGTTTCGACGAGCATTTGTTTAAATACGCCACCAGCTCCCGTGATGAGGATGATGATCCCGGCGGGTTGAAGGGCTTTCATACTTACTTCTTGTAATTGCTCGCGGGAGGCTCCGTAGCGGGTGCCCAGCAGGTAAGTGGCCATTAGCGTGCTGATGATCAGTGCGATAATGGGGTGTCCGACAAAGCGCAGGATCATCATCCAGGAATATGTTACTTCATCATATACGGCCTTGGTAACGGTGTTTAAAACAATTAATAACAATGGAAACAAGATGAGAGACAGGACCAATCCCACGGGGGGGCGCTGCGTAGCGGCATCCGAGATGGCTGCAGGGATCATGGTCTCGGGGACAGGAACGAAGATTTTCTTGCTAATAAAGCTACCGTAGACGATTCCGGCGATGAGCGTAGTTGGCAAGCCGACGATAAACCCAAAAAGAATAATCCAGCCCAAATCCGCGCCGATAATATCCGCTACGGCAATCGGGCCCGGGGTCGGTGGAATGAACGCATGGGTCACGGCCAGACTTGCCAGTAATGGAATGGCATAGAATAAAAGTGATTTACCTGTTTGTTTTTGTAAAGCGTAAAGGACGGGAATCAGGATGATAAATGCGACGTCAAAGAAAACGGGGATGGCAATTAAAAAGCCGGATAGCGAGAGCGCTAATTGTGCTTTTTCGGGACCAAATTTATCGAGCAAGAATCGGGATAAGGTCTGGGTGGCGCCGGTGTATTCGAGGATACCTCCGAAGATAGCGCCAAGTCCAATAATGATGGCTACGTATCCGAGGGTGCCGCCCATGCCAGCGATGATGGTATCGATGATTTGCTGAACGGGCATCCCTGCGAGAAGACCAACAGCAATACTACTGATGAGCAATGCGATAAAAGCATTGAGCCGGAGTAATAAAATTAGAACGAGTAGAATTACAATTCCAAAGGCAAAAGCGACAAGCAGGACCGATTCCATACGTAATTTTTAGTTGGAAACATATTGGGAATATCCCAAAACGATTAGAAATGCAGCAACGCAAAGAATAAGGCCGGCCATAAAAATATTGTAGGAAATCTTGATCATTTTGTATTTGGTGGAAAGTACATGGCCCAGTTCATAGATGTCTACGGCCATATTATCGTATAGCAATTTTTCGTTCTTTTTTAAAAAACCAATATTTTCTACAAACTCCTGCTGTTCCATATGGATAAAATTACCAAAGAACAAAACACTTTTGGTTCTTTTGACAAGATCCTTTTTTTCGATATCGGAGGACGTTATCTGCGGGTTAGCGGAAAGAATTGCAAAGACGGCGGAACCTAAAACAGCAACCAATAAAATCAGAATTGGTAGAAAGAAGCGAAAATGATCAAAAGATACTTTCCCGGTCAGCGTGATACTGGTTCCTAAAAGCGTAACGATGGCAGAGAGAATGATGGTGTTAATGCTGATCATCATATTGGCTTTACCGTCGGCGATCGAGCTCAGGTTGATATGGTTGCGATAAGTAGCACGGTACAGGGTATCAATTCCACGACCAAATTCTTTACCGGTTCTTTTTCGAATATCGTCCCGTTTAGCCTTTTTTAAATTATTCAGTTGAGCGGTTAGGTGAGCGGCAACTCTTTCCTGATATTTGTCATTGGCGTAAGTGGTGTAAAAATAGCTTTCGGACAGTTTATTATTGAGCAGAACATTCCATTCTTTGTTTCCAATTTTTTTATCAAAAGCGTTTTCTAATTCTACTTTCAGAAAACTGATGGTATCAAAAAACTTTGATTTTCCGAGGTAGATATTGCCCGCATCCTGGGTGATTTCTTCGAGGATATCCGCTGGTTTTTCTGCTCCGGTACTATTGAGGATAATTTTTTTTACCTGATTAATGTGGGATTTTTCCCAGTTTTGGTTGTTTAAATAAACGGCTGCCAGGTCAGTGCTTTTCTCCTCGTAGTTTTCGTATTGGTGGGCCATCCCAGCGTAGCGAAACCAGTTGGCAGCCATTAAAATTTCTGTTTCAGGTGAGGCTAATTCGAAGGCATCAGCCATTTTTTTTACCTGTTTGAGAACAGATTCTAAATATTTGTAATCGTGAAATTTATACGCATTTGGCATTACATCCCTGTAGAAATTTTTGAGATGGGTTGCAATGTCTCCCAGTTGTATTTGCGGTTTTTTATCAGCCATTTGACTTTTTAATTATTTTTCAAAGAGAAAATTGCAATTTGTTTTCTCCAGGTTAAGTATATTCAGTGTAAATTTACAAAAATGATTGGATATAAAGGCTTTGTGAAGATAACTAACCCTTATAGACGATTGTTCTGTCTAGGATAAAATTAAAATGGATAAAGAAATATTACTGGATCTGGTTTCTAAACGGATGCCTTTCGGCAAATATAAGGATCGGTTGATTTGTGACCTTCCGGTTTCTTATTTGGAATGGTTTAATCGCAAAGGATTTCCGCCCGGAAAGATGGGGATGTGGTTGCAGACCATGCACGTCATCAAGACCAATGGGCTGGAGGATTTGTTGAAACCGTTGAGGCGAGGGTAGTTATTGAGCTGTTGGGGGTGTTCAATTAAGTGTATCTAAGCAATTAGGTTAATTAACATAATTAAATATTTCTATTTATAATGAATTTTTAATCAGTTAATTGTTACATCCTGCCTGTCCGGCAGGCAGGTAGTCTCTTTTTACGTAATGTTAATATAACAAAAAACACAGATTATTGAACGGTCCCAGCTGTTTTAAGAAAACTTGCTTCGCGCTTTGCTTATTCGCGGTTTTTTCAAAACTCAATCAAATTGGGGTAATCCGTAATAATTCCGTCTACGCCGATTACTATTAATTTTTTCATAATTACCGGATCGTTGATGGTCCAGGGAATAACTTTCATTCCTTTTTCGTGCATGGCCTTGATAGCTCCCACGTTGAGGAGTTTGAAATAGGGGCTGTAGATGTCGGGTGTGAAGGTAAGTTTTTTTAGGTTGGTCTCTAGTCCGTCGATGTTTTCTACTAAAAATGAAGTAGAGATGTCTGG
>CALLLR010000221.1 GCA_938008185.1 uncultured Saprospiraceae bacterium | reverse complement strand
TTATGATTCCGCCAGAACGGGTGCCTATTTTATTTTACAAAATAGAAATCCATCAAAATGGTTTTACGAAGTGGGTGGGCGCTATGACTTTAAACATTTGAGTGTTGTTACGTTCAAAAATAATGTTTCCGATGAACTGATCAGACCCAAACACAACTTTCATAATTTTGCTGTTTCGGGTGGACTAAAATATAAACCTGGTCACGAATTTAAAACGAGTTTTAATCTAGGCTATTTACTACGAGCACCGGAGATTAACGAATTGTACAGCTTTGGATTACATCAGGGAGTAAGTGGCATCGAGGAAGGAGATTCCGGATTAAATTCAGAACGTTCCCTGAAAGCCACCCTATCATTTGATGGAGTAGCAAAGGAAAAAATATTTTTTCAGGTGCTCGGCTATTTTCAGCACGTCCAGAATTTTATTTATTTACAACCACAGGAGGAATTTCGTTTGACCATTCGGGGAGCGTTTCCGGTTTTTCTTTATAAACAAACAGATGCCAATATCTACGGTGCAGATTTTTTGTTAAAATATGAACCGCAGCAAAACTGGAATGTCACCGCCAAGTATGCCATTGTGAGAGGAGACAACCTAACGGATAACGTGGCCCTCATTAATATTCCATCAGATAATATTTCGACGACCTTTGCTTATATTTTCTCTGACGAAAATTTTCTCAAAAATACTTCCTTGAGTTTGAATGGAGCTTATTTTTTTAAACAAAGCAGCATCACCGCCGAACAGGATTTTTTACTCCCACCCAATGGATATGCCCTGGTAGGTTTCCAGGCAGCAAGGGATTTTTCGCTAGGAAAAAACCAATTAAAAATTGCCCTCAAGGTAAACAACTTACTGAATAATACTTACCGTGATTATCTGAATCGATTGCGGTATTTTGCGGATGAGCCAGGGAGGAATATAAGATTGAATGTGAGGTATGTGTTTTGATATCTCCGGAAGAATAAATCCAGAGAAATGCTAACTCTTTATAATGAATGATCTGAATTATCTATTTAAGCACATTGGGCCTGACTCATTTATTTTTCTTTCCTACTCCACTTTAATTATTCTTTCTACCCAAACATTATTTTTTGTTTTGATGGTAAGCAGGTAAATACCAGTAGCCTGACTGCGCAAGTCCAGTGTACCCTCTTCGATGATCGTTTTAGTCAAAATCAATTTTCCAGTTAATGATCTGACTTCTAACGCAACCGGAGTTGTTTCGGGAAGAACTATTTTTATAACACCCGTTGATGGATTTGGTGAGATGATTGGGTTCTGAACGAAAACTTCGTCGGTAGAAACGACTATATCCAGCCCGTCACAATTTTCATCTATCCCATTATTACTAATTTCGGTAGCATCGGGATTGATGTTCGCATCCGTATCATCACAGTCTTCCCAAATTAAAAATCCATCGTCGTCAAAATCAAAGGTAGAGACCATCAGGTTTTCGGTCGTATTGGTAATAACGGGAGGGTTAAAATCAAAATATATTCCAGCCGTGTTATTGATAACGGTCTCTTCTGGTATATCATCGAAGGCGCTGATTGTGTAGGCTACATAACCCTGACTGGCCTCAAGATTAGTGGTACTGTCGGGTAAGTTAATATCCTTAAAATCAAAAACGAGATATCGACCTTCGTTCAGACTGGTAGATAAAAAGTCTTCGTGACTGCTGCTAATTAATCTGAAAGTGGTGGGGTCCAGATGACTATCGAGGGTATCTCTGATGACAACTTGCAGTGCTTCCGCATTTCCGGTGTTTTGAAATCTAACGGTATAGGTCAGGTCTTCCCCGATCAGCGCATATTGATCAGGATATATCGGTGCCACTAATTTATCGTTGGGATCAAAAGAACAACGAATTACATTTACGTATTTTGCAGGTGCACCACTTTGACCATTCATGTTAACGTAAGCATCGAAAGTCAGATGTTCTCCCAACGTAAAATCCGGTGGGCCAGGGACTGAAACATACACTACTTTTTCAACACGACCTCCAGGAATCAGCTCCTCAAAATGCCATCCAATGCTACCGTTAGCATCCGTCGTATCGGGAGCTTCCTGGGGATTATATCCGTTTAGTGCTTCATCGAGCGTTAACCAAAGCGTACCGGAAATAAAACTGGTACCTGTGTTTTCTGCTATAACTTTAAGCCGAACATCTCTATTACAACGAAAATTTTCACTGACGATGGTCGTCTTTGCATCTGTAAAGATGGTATCCGGAAATAGTCCTAAAAATAGCGTATCAAAATTGGCCATCGAATCAATTACTGCTACCTCAAACACCGCATCAGTGGTAGGCTGAAAATAGGGCGTATTGTTCTGGTTATAGCTAAAAGTATAATTGCCTTCATCCAGATATATTATTCCACTTTTTTCCGGAGTGGCATATACATCTCTATCAAGCGGACTAACGTAAAGACTTGCGTTAGAATAAAATTCTTCATCAGCATCCATTATGGCATTTTGGTTGACATCATAGAAAATTGAAAAATTTAAGGAGGTGACGCCACTACACATTTCCAGTATCTCATTTTCTTCATTACAACCAACACTATTATTAAAGAGCGTTGCGGAATTTCCAGCTAACAGATAATTACAGACCATATTATTGGCACAAAATTCCAATGCCTCGTTATGTCTGAGCTCCAAACCCGAAAAACTGGTAGGATCTATATGGTGAATTCCAAACAAACTTACTAATCCGGGATTTCCCTGAATTCGTATTTTCCCATTAACAATCGACAGATTTTCCAAACCTCTCAAATCAGTGATTTGTTCATTCCCTCCAACAAATAATTGTCCGGGAACAACAGAAATATTTTCAAATCCGCTGATCATTTCCATATTATCATTATTTGATAACCAAAGATCTTCCCCGATAAACGTAAGATTACCTAGTCCTTCCGTGTCCGTCAAACTACTATTCCCAGTTATTTCCAGGTGTCTTCCAACAGAAGTCAAATTGTGAAGACTATCCAAATCAGATAAAAGGTTATTGGATTGAATAACCAGGCTACCCTGAATTGTATCTATATTTTCCAAACCCTTTAAACTTAACAAACTACCATTATCTTCCACAGTCAAAAAACCGAGAACGTTAGCAATATTCTCCAACCCATCTAAATCTTCTAAAAGATTATTATCTCTGATCGTAAGGCTAGCCCCAATTGTGGTAATTTTATTGAAAGGAGTAAGCGTCTGTAGATTTTGATTCAAAATTATATTTAAAGTACCTCCAACGCTGGTTAGATTCCTCAATCCAAAAACATTATCTAATACCTGGTTATTCTCAATAATCAAGGCTCCTCCTATTGCGGTAAGATTGCTCAATGGATCAACATTTAACAGGCTATGATTACCTTTTATCTCAATATCACTCCGCATTAACTGCAAATTCTCAAGTCCCTGTAAACTGACCAGCGCACCGTTACTTATTATTTTTAAGCCGCCACCTTCCATGGTGGTCAGACTTTCCAGGCCTTCCAGCGTTTCTAAACTTTCATTGTTTTCAATAAAGAAACCACCACCCGTATAACTCAGGTTATCCAAACCTTGCATATTGAGGAGACCTGGATGAAGTTTTATGATAAAATAAGCGATCACGGAATTCAGGTTATTCAAACCTTCCAGACTGATCAGTCCGGTATTTTGTTGCATAAAAATATAGCCCGTGACCTGAGTTATTCCCTGTAGCCCATCCAGATTTGGTAACACCTCATTTCCATCAATCACTAAATTTTGTCCAATATGGTTCAGACTGCCTAAACCAGCAATACTCATCAGGTTATCATTATGTTCCAGGGTCAGTGTTTGCTGAATCGTGTCCAGGCTTTCCAAACCATCCAGACTGATAACTCCACCGTCCGTAATGGTAAGATTATCAACTTGAGATAAATTGTTCAACCCTTCCAGCGAATTTAGAAGTGCGTTATTTCTAATCTCCAATTCGGTGACTTGCGTAACGTTATTAAAGGTAGTTAAACTGGTAAGTGAAGGGTTTCCAAAAATCTGCCATCGCATCATTGGTTCCTGTACAGTAGAAACAATGTTTCCCAAACCGTCCAGACTTTGCAGATTACTGTTGCCAGAAATAGTCAGGTAATCACCGCTGTATACCATATCCCCCAACGGCTGAAGGGTTGTCAGTATCTGATTACTGTTAATAATCAGATTATTACCTTCCACTAAACTTAAACCAGTCAGTAAATCCAGATTTGGCAGAGCATCGTTATTTACGATAAGTAAACTACCGGTTATCCGCTCTAAACTCCCGATAGAAGTATTTGCAAGATTTTTGTTACTGTTCAGCCAATAATTTCCGTTCACCTCAGTTACCGCGGATAAAGCCATCATGCTGAGGAGTGCTTCATTTCCTGATATTGAAAGATTGCCATTGATGCCAGTCAGATTTGGCATCGCAACGATATTGTCCAGCAGATCATTTTCGCTTATTTCAAAACTACCTACGGCATTAGCAACATTTTGTAATCCATCCGTACTAATTAATTCTCGGTTATTAGTAATTGCAATATTTCCCCCAATATGATTTAAACCGGACAAACTAGACATAGAATTTAACAACCGATTATCATTTATTTGAAAATCACCGTTAAGGACGGAAAGATTTTCCAAACCGGAGAGGTTTTCCAGGTCAAAATTGTTCGCAATCTTCAGTTGTCCACCAATAGAGTCCAGGTTTTCCAGACCTTCCAAAGAGATAAGATTCCAGGTTACATTAATTTCCAAATCTCCGCCAATATAATTCAAACTATTCCACCCATTCAGGGATAAAAGCGTTGAATTATCCGCTACCACCAAGTTTCCCGCAATTGAGCTAACTTCGCTTAATCCATTAAAATTAGTTACAAATTCATTAACTATAACATTTCCCGCAATTTCAGTACAACCAGGATAATTGACCGGAAAACTATCTACCGCAGCTTGTGATTGAAATACGATGTTCCCGATTGGACATTGTGCATGGACTTGTTGAAAAAGAAAAAAAGCAGAGAGTAGTAAAATTATCCGGATTTTCATGGTATTACGTTTTTTTACAAAAAAAAGGAAAAAAACATAACAAACCAATATCAAAATTTAGCACTTGCCAAAAATATTATATTAAACATTAATACGTAAAAAATTAGAAATGTGAATATTAAAGCAAAAAACTGATTGAATTGCCGACTTTAAATATACTATTATGAAATATTTCCCGAGAAATTTTATAAAGAAGATATTCCCTTTTCCGAATACCCCCGCTTATCTAATGCCCTCCCGTCCGTTTTAGTCTCCTGCAACCGGACCGATCATACCACTCATCCGCTTTCGCAGTACTTTTCTTCGCGGCATTGTCATACATTACCCTTCGGGATCATTCAGTTATCCCGCAACCTCTCCTATCACATACATTTCCGTCATGGTGGGTACGGGGCTACCGCCCGCATTTTCCAGCGTAACGGCGAAAGCTTGTGGCTTTTCAACAAATTCCACTTTTTGTAATTGATTGTTATCAATTGCGACATCAAACACCTTCATATCTACCGGCTTGCCATCGACGATCGCCCAAAGTTGGTACTGTTTACCAGTGGGTGGTACGGGTAGTGAGTTTACGTCCAGGTAAGATGTATTGTTTTTCTGGTTCCAGTAAATCGTGGCAAATGCTTCGGGTGCTTTGTCGGTACCTTTCATTCGGATGGTATGAGTGTCGGTTCCGCGGAGGAATAAAAGTTGTTCTTCCAGGGATGCTTTTTCCGTTTTTATTTGATCACATTCGCTTTTATTAGCGGCCATTTCGGCGGTTTGTTTTTCGACCTGATCGGATAATTTATTCTTCGTTTGGTAATTAGAAAAAGCGAAAGCGAGTGCTCCCAGTAGTCCCAGCAATAATGCGGCTAGCGGTAATTTCCAATTAAATGTGGAGGATGGCCCAGGCTGCGCAATCGGAGTATCGGTTTTTGGAGTCGGATCAACCGCTCGAATTGCGTTCATGATAGCAGCTTCCATACCCGCGGGAGGTGTTTTAGCGTAACGGGCAGCATAGACTTCTACTGCTTCTTCGATGGCTAATAGTTCCTTGTGGATACTCGGATACTCCCCTCGATACTGCTCTACCTCCAGAGATTCCTGGTGAGAAAGCATGCCAAGCACGTAGGCCTCTAATATTCCCGATTCAATATATTCCGTTGGATTCATGTTTTTTATATACTTGAAATAATGAGAGCGGCAATGATCGCTTTAAGTTGCATACTGTTATCGCCTCCCTCTTCCTTTAGTTTTTCTCTTAATTGTTTAATCGCGGATCGCACTCTCGATTTTACCGTCCCTAAGGGAATCTCTAATTCCTTTTCAATATCACGGTGCGTATATCCTTTAAAATAGATTAACTCAATGATATCTTTATACTTGTCATCCAGAGAATTTATAATTTTTTTCAGGCCGCTGTCTTCTACGTACATTTCAGTGGTGGCTGCCTCTTTGTGATAATTAGGGGCATCCATCGAATCCGTTTTATAGCCTTTTTTATAGGCAGCGGTTCTGGTTGCATCAATAGCGGAGCGTCTGGCAATGTTCAGCATCCAGGTAAAAATTCTGCCCTTATTCTGGTCATAGCTTTTTGCGTTTTTCCAGATTTTTATAAAGGTATCCTGTAATACTTCTTTAGCCAGTTCTTCCTGTGTCACAATCTGACTGATTACCCCAAAGAGGTTGGCACTGTAATTTTTGTAAACCAGTGGGATGGCACGTTCATCTCCTTTAGCGAATAGATCGACTATTTCAGCCTCTAGACTTTTCTTTTTCTTTAAGTAATTATTCATAGTTAATGCTTGTTAAAGCGCTTGGATAAAATCGGTTTAATCTCAATTCGCGCCAAGTATCACAGTATATACG
>CALLLR010000220.1 GCA_938008185.1 uncultured Saprospiraceae bacterium | reverse complement strand
ATGAATGAACGATCTCGCAGAGTCGAACACGACAGTGTGAGAAGTGAATGAACCGCTAAGCGGGCGGGTCAGGTAATTCGAAAAATGCCTGCCTGCGGTAGGCAGGCGACAGGCGGCAGATTTTTTTGCCCGCCTGCCGGCCCGGCAGGTTTCGTTTTTTTTTCTGCAAAAAAAATGAACAGAAATTAAACACAGAAAAGCTGAAATATTGCAACCAATTACATTAAAAAGGTACGGAAGTTTTTTTCGTAAATTAAACAACCTAACCAATAGCTTTCTCTCACTCCCACCCCTTATTATTCACAATCAACTCCGCCAGGTCATAAACCATTACCTCTTCCTGTTTTTCCTTGGCCTTCATCCCATCCGACAGCATGGTCAGACAAAATGGACAATTGGCCGCCACGATGGTCGCACCCGTTGCCAGAGCCTCTTCGGTTCGTTCGATATTGATCCGCTTGTCACCCGGTTCGTCTTCTTTAAACATCTGTGCACCACCCGCTCCGCAGCAGAGGCCATTGGTTTTGCACCGTTTCATTTCCACCAGCTCGTTATCCAGTTGCTCTAGTAAATTTCGGGGCGCTTCGTACACGTCGTTGGCCCGTCCGAGGTAACAACTATCGTGGTAGGTTATTTTTTTACCCGCAAAAGCTCCTCCGTCAATTTTCAGCTTACCGGTATCAATTAGCTCTTGCAAAAACTGTGTATGGTGCACCACCTGATAGTTTCCACCCAGCGCGGGATATTCATTTTTTAGAATATTAAAACAATGAGGACAGGTAGTAACAATTCTTTTTACTTCGTACAAATTCAGGGTTTCAATATTTTGTAAAGCCGTCATCTGAAAAACGAATTCGTTACCTGCTCGACGGGCGGGATCTCCCGTACAGCTTTCCTCTTTTCCCAGGATGGCGTAATCCGTTCCCGTTTCGTTGAGGATCTTACAAAAAGCCCGGGTTACCTTTTGCGCACGCGCGTCAAAGCTACCAGCACAGCCTACCCAAAAAAGAATTTCCGGTTTTTTTCCGGCGGCCACAACTTCGGCCATACGAGGTACATTAAGTGAGGACATTTATTTTATTTTTATAAACTTACCGTTGGCAATCGTTTTTTCTGAACTGTTAATCCGGTAAAAATACATATTGTTTTCCACCAATTCGGATATTTCCAACTGCGTTTTTGGTTGAATTAATTTTTCGGTTTTTACTAGTTTCCCGTTAACGGAATAAATGGTTATGAAGGTTTGATCAGCTGGTGTAATCTCTCCTAAATCTATTTCAATCATTGTAGTCGCCGGATTAGGAAAAACCCGTACAACGTTGGTAGTTCCCTCCATTTCATCTAGCGAAGTCAGCAACCATTCATCAAATAAATTTTGGAGTTCGGTAATTGGTTCTACCCCAAATGCGGTAAACGGAACATTTAAATCCAGATAAAGATCATCCTCCGAATCGTCGGGTCGTGCTACCCGTACAAAGGCAGACAAAGAAGAAACCCCTTCGTTTAAACAACGAGAATCTGCTCCCGGTACGTTGGCCCCCTGCAACGAGTACATCAGCCGTTCAGCCAGTGTTCCCGTAGCACTTAAAAACCGGGCTTCCATCGAATCCAGAATTTCGGGACCAATCAGGATATTGCCCTGAATCGCATAGTTGGGACCTAGTCGCTGGCCTTTATAATCCAGACAATTTACTCCCGTAAAGGCCATGGACCGACCGACGCCATTGTCGTCAAAATCCACTACCCCATATTGCCGCTGGGAACTATTACCCTGCACGTCATTGGTAGTCAACCAGCCAATAATTTCAAACGGACTATCACCTGCTTCCATTCGCAACCGTGCATTGGTTTGATTCGCAGCTATATAAAACGATTGGGTATGAATGGCACCTCTTCCAGGCAAAATATCAGAAATAATAAACGCTCCGCCCGATCCCGGAAACTGCGTATCGTCCAGACAGGATGCACCCGCTGAGCCAATTTCTCCCGTTGCCTCATCCACCGCAAGAATCGAAAAAGTGTCCTGCGCAAGGATGGTAGAAAATGCCAGAAAGGAGATGAAGAAGAACGTGATTATTTTCATTATTTTTGAAATGTTTAGTTGTTAGTCGTTTAATCGTTGATCTGTTTAAATCGTTGATCGGGACCGTTTAATAATCTGTATTTTTTGTTATATTATAATTGCGTAAAAAGAGATTAATTAACTGATTAACAATTCATTATAAATAGAAATATTTAATTGTATTAATTAACCTAATTGCTTAGACACACTTAATTGAACACCCCACTAAATAAAACACCTTCACGATTCAAAAAAGCCCACCAAAAGCCCTCTCTCCAATTCAAACGTTTTCACAATAAAAGAGAGCCCACCGAAAGCCCACCGAAAGCCAAACACGCTAGAAGTGGAAAACCCTATTGTTAGTTCGCCCACGCATCTCGGTCATCCGGCACCTGCCAGACAGCTCCACCGTTTTCAATGCTGGTAAACATCGGCACCCAATCGGATGGTCCGGCGGATTCGGTCAGAATTTCGTAGCGGCGTAATTTTAAAATAATATCCAGCGGATTAATCAGTATCGGACAAGCTTCGACGCAAGCATTACAAGTTGTGCAGGCGTGCAATTCTTCTTTTGAAACATAATCAAACAGCGATTTCCCGTCGTCAAAATTAGCTTTGGTCAATGTTTTTTCGCTGGCGCGTAATTCTTCTTTTATAAATTCAACGGATCCGGTATCCAGTTTTTTACCAATCTCTTCGGCCCGATCGCGGGTATCCATCATGATCTTACGGGGGGATAATTTTTTACCCGTAATGTTGGCTGGACAAACGGCGGTGCAGCGTCCACATTCAGTACAAGAATAGGCCGCTAATACATTTCTCCATTCTAAATCGGTTACGTCTTTGGCACCGAATTCGGGAATCTCTTCATCCATTGGCATTTCTTCCGCACCTTCTGGTCCCAGTCCCATCATGGATTTCACCTCGTTCATGATTTCGGGCATATTATCCATTTGGCCATTTGGCTGTAATTTGGCAAAATAAACATTCGGAAAAGCGAGAAAAATATGCAGGTGTTTGGAATGTGGCAGATAATTTAAAAAAGCAAAAACAACGATGATGTGCAACCACCAGCCAAAACGTTCTATCCCGACCAAAGTACCTTGTTCCATACCTCCAAAAATGGCGGGTCCCATCCAGGAACTCAGCGCGGTAGCTCCGGTGGAAGTATAATGTTGCGGATCTACCTGTTGTAAGACAGCGTCGGCACCGTTCATACAAAAAATGCCCAACAATAATAACAACTCCCCGTACAGGATGAGGTTACCGTCCAGTTTGGGCCACCCGTTCATTTCCGGTTTCTGGAAACGAGGAATTTTAAGTAAATTTCTTCGCGCCAGGAATACGAGTGTCCCCACAAAAGCACCGAGTGAAAGCAGCTCAATCGAACTAATCAGAAACGTATAGATCCCGCCCAGAATAGGGGCAAAAAAGCGGTGTACCCCGAAAATACCATCGATAAATATTTCGATAAGCTCAATTTGTGTAAACAAAAAAGCAACGTAAATAAATAGATGGAAGATGGCGGGAATCCACCGTTTGAACATTTTTTTCTGACCAAAAGCAATCAGCAGCACATTTTTCCAGCGGGCACCCGAATTATTTACCATCGGGGTATCTTTACCAAGAAGTATATTACGACGAATTTTCATGAACTGACGACCACCCCAGGAAAATGCGACAATCGCGACAAGCGCAAAAAGTATTTGTTGAATCATACGGATATTTCTTAATTTTGGCTAAAGTAAGGATTGCTAGCCATTATCAAAAGCTTTTATATGGCGAAATCTAATTTTTTTACGAACTTGTCATTGTTTATATTTTATCTAAAGCGTTTTTGAACAACTTCTAAATTAGCGATTCAAACTATGAAAATACTCGACGCACGAAAAATCAGCCAAAAAGTGAACCGCCTGGCAATTGAAATTTTAGAAAATAATTACAACGAATCCGGAATAATCCTGGCGGGTATCAATAATAATGGAAATCGGTTTGCTGATTTACTGGAAGCGGGTATCGCCAAAAAGTCCCCCATAAAAATTACCAGGGCTACCATCCAGCTCAGCCCGGCTGCACCACTCTCTGCCCCGATCACCATCGATTTAGCGCCCGCCCAAATTCGTAATAAAGTCGTCATTATTGTCGATGATGTGGCCAATACCGGACGCACCATATTTTATGCGTTTGAACCACTAATGCGAGTGCTCCCCAAAAAAGTAGAAGTAGCCGTTCTGGTAGACCGAAAACATAAATCATTTCCCATCAAAGTAGACTACGTTGGTTTATCCCTTGCGACTACCCTAAACGAAAACATTCAGGTCAACCTTAAAAATCAAAATTCCCAATCGGTTTTGCTTTTAGAATAGAAAGTAAACGAACGAACGATCCGTTCATTTTTTGAGTAACCTTCGTTTGGTCGTACGTACTACCAAACATTTACCTCTTTTTTTTGTGAAAACAGTATAAAACCCAGCTATTTTATTAAATTTACCAATAAATTAGCGAATTTTCACTAAGATATAGTAACTTCTTAAATATCAATAAGTTACAACCCCCTCAAAACCAAAATAGTTAACGCCCCCTTTAATTAAGAACTCGATTCTGGTTGAAGAACCAACGAATTGACCGTTAATTACGTTTATAAAGTAGCTCCTGGCCACTAAAAATGAACTTATTTTAGTGGTCTTTTGTACCTTTTTTCATTCCCTTTTAGACCTTAAACTAAATTATTTTATATGCTAAAAAGATTACTCCCCACCCTGATTTTCTTTCTATTCGTAAGTGGACTATCGGCCCAGATTTCTTTTAAAGGAACCCTTAAAGATGAAAGTACCGGTGAAGAACTCATCGGCGCCAACGTCATCATAAAAGGAACTACGACCGGTACAGTAACGGATTGGGACGGATCTTTTAGTTTTCAGGCCAATGACGCAACTTATCCGGTAACCTTGGTCCTTTCTTATATCGGTTACGAAGACAAAGAAGTCATCGTCCAGAATGCCGACCAGGATTTAAATTTAAAATTAGGCGAAGGGGCGATTACCACCACCGAAGTAGTCGTAAAAGGACAACGCGTATCTGACAAACAAAAA
>CALLLR010000219.1 GCA_938008185.1 uncultured Saprospiraceae bacterium | reverse complement strand
ATTTGGATGGTTTACCCGACCTTTTACACAGCCCGGGAGATGGTTTCAATTCCCGCAACGACAGTACCTTTTTGATCCTGACCGATACGGTAAATACCTGGGAAATACAAGTTTTAAATGATCGCTATTTACAAGGGATCGCAGATGTTGATAAAGATGGTCACGCGGATCTGCTTTGGCAAATTGGCTCACAGCTTTGGATTGAATTAGTCGATTCCGTGGTCTGGACTTCCATCGTCGAACCATCCGTTGCGCCCCTGAAAATTTACCCAAACCCAACCAACTCAATCTTACACTTTACGGAACCCGACGGGCAGTCCCCGGACCGTAGCTGGGAAACTGGTCTGTCCGGCCGGCAGGTGCAGATTTACAATACCCTGGGCCAGCTTGTTTATTCCAAAAAAATCAATGGAAATACCGTAGATGTCACTACCTTAACACGTGGCGCCTATTATTTGGTGATCCAGGATCATGTCGGAAAATCCTACGGAGGAAGTTTTCTGCGGTGGTGATGTTGTACCGTCCCGCTACGGAATGTTCCTTCAAAGTGTGTCAGCGCGGCGGCTTTCCTTTAGGAATACAAGGTGTGGGATGCTAAATGACACACTTGCATGTACCGTCCCGCTACGGAATGTCCCTCCAAAGTGTGTCAGCGCGGCGGCTTTCCTTTAGGAATACAAGGTGCGGGATGCTAAATGACACACTTGGTTGTACCATCCCGTTACGGAATGTTCCTCCAAAGTGTGTCAGCGCGGAGGCTTTCCTTTAGGAATACAAGGTGCGGGATGCTAAATGACATACTTGGTTGTACCGTCCCGTTACGGAATGTCCCTCCAAAGTGTGTCAGCGCGGAGGCTTTCCTTTAGGAATACAAGGTGTGGGATGCTAAATGACACACTTGGTTGTACCGTCCCGAAGTTCTTCTGAATCATAAAAAGTAGAAATACATGTTAACCACTTCATTTATTGAAAAGCAGATTCGCTCCAGGTATGCATATTTAAATGAAGAGCAATTTGGCGTCATCCAGCTTGTGTTAATTTTTGCAATAATCCTTTTTGGTGTTTTATCCGGATGGGCTTTAATTGGATTCTTCCTGAACATTCCGGAATTGCTGATCCTGGATGGCATCGGCAGCATTGTTTGTCTGGTATTGTTTTTTATGATCATCCGCTTTGGCCTGATTTACCAATGGAGTCGGCTCATCATTGCGATTGTAGCAATAACGGTGGCCTGTGCTCCGGTCTTATTCTATGGCATCGACACTCTTTTTACGCTCAACCTGATTATTATCCAAATGTCAAGTATGCTGTTATTTACCCGACATGAGAAAAAGGTCATGGTAAAATATCTGATCTGTTATCTGGTTGTAATACTCGTATTATTTTTCTATGACTATTTCTATGGACCATATTATGTATTGTCAACAGATAAATTCGAAATATTAAATGTATTACTTTTAGGAGGAGGAGTCGGAATATCTTTTTACTTTTCTTATGTTTTTTTTTCGGAAAACAATATAAACAAAGATCGAATTCACGAGGAAAGGGAGAAGTCGGATCAACTATTATTACGTATCTTTCCGAAGACCATTGCAGAGCAGTTACGGGAAAGCAATGATTCCATCGCAGAAAAATTTGACCAGGTTACCGTTATTTTTATTGATCTGGTAGGTTTTACAAATCTGTCAAGTAAAATTAATCCGAACAAATTGGTCGAACTATTAGATGACATCTTTAGTGTTTTTGACGAAATAACCGGAAGGTATAAAATAGAAAAAATAAAAACAATTGGTGATGCCTACATGGCAGTTTGTGGCCTGCCTAATCGGGATCCGTACCACTGCCATAAAGTGGCTGATATGGCTTTGGATATTATTAAATTTATGAAAAATTTTACTTACAAAAACGATCCCCTTGAGGTGCGGATAGGCATACATACGGGAGAAGTAGTAGCTGGAGTTATCGGTAACCAAAAATTTTCCTATGACCTTTGGGGCGATACGGTTAACGTTGCCAGTAGATTTGAAACGTTAGGTAGCTCCGGCAAAATTCATATTACGGAAGAAGTAAAAAACAAACTAGGTGCGGATTATACTTACGAATACAATGGAATGAAAAACGTAAAAGGTAAAGGTGAAATGAAATCATATTTTCTTGCTGGTAAATCTAAATAAATGATGAAATATTTAACATTGTTGATTTTTATCAATATCTTTTTAACAATAAAAAATGTAATATATTTTGGGCTTGACCAAAATTTTATGCCCTAATTAGAAAGTCATTTATGATCTAGTAGGTGTTTACAATATACGACTTCCAAAAAAAACTCCCACATTGTAAATCGCACCTGATCAGCTTTTGGCCAGGTTTTTTTTTATCATTTTTACAAAAAAAAAATTTGGAAGACTTATCCAAAACTCGTAATTTTCCCACGAGCGTGATCAATTAAAGTTTTTTTAGTGATAAGAAATTTCAAATGGTTAAAAAATTTAAGGACAAAGATTATAGATATTTGGGAAGCTACCGAAGGTTTTTGTTTAACAAAGCATACCTGTCGCGTACCTCCATTTGTTTAGCGGACATTAAACCAAACTAGAAAACGAAAGTCAAAATTTAAAACTTTCACATGCATAAAATAACGTACCTAATCATTTTCTCCGTCTTAATTTTTACAGCCTGTAGTGAAGACGAACCAATCGGCCTAGACAATGAAATACCCGTAATTCAAGCTGAATCAACATTCCCGGTCTCCATAGAGGAAGACCTGATATTTGCGGAGGGCCTTGGACATAATAACTCAAGTACTACACCTTTTGCAATACCCTTAAAATTAGATATTTACACTCCGGATAATACTTCTGAAAATAGACCGCTCTTCCTGTTTATTCACGGTGGAGGATTTACCGGAGGAATAAAACATAAACCGGAAATTGTAGAGATGGCTAATTACTATGCTTCCAGAGGATGGGTGTTTGTTTCTATAGACTACCGAACCACCGAAGAATTAGGCGTAATACAGGGAATGACCCCAGAGGAATTACTAACCTATTACAGAGGGATGGCCCCTCAGGAATGGATTGAGTTTACGTTACAAGGAGCACAAAGCCCAGATCAGGTTCAGCAAGCCATTGCCATGTACCTGGCCCAGAGAGATGCAAAAGCAGCACTTCGCTGGATGGTAGCTAACTCGAATACCTACCACATAAACCCCGAGTACATTACAGTAGGAGGTGCCTCGGCGGGAGCAATTACCACCATCGCCTTAGGAATTTCAAATCAGGAAGACTTCAGAGACGAAATTTCTATTACCGACGATCCTACACTTTCCACCACCAACTTAAATGAGACTTATAAGGTCCGAAGTATGGTTTATTTCTGGGGATCAAATATAAAATTAGATGTTTTTGAGGCGGTTTATGACCTGGAGCAATATGCTCAGTATGACCCAACCGATCCTGAGTTATTTATGGCACATGGTACGGCAAATGATCCGGTTACTCCTTACGCCGAAGCACTTGAACTACAAGACATCTATGACGATTTAGGCATTCATAATCATCTGGCAACCCTGACACTACCAAACGGCGAACCTGCCGGGCACGGAGCCTGGAACGGCGTAGTCGATAACAAAAGCTTATCCGAATTAACTTTCGATTTTTTAGTTGAAAGACAAAATTTAAACCTCGAATAAAAAGATCTGGTTAGCTTGGACTCGCCTTTTGCCGGCCGGTGGGCGTCCACGTCCAGATACGCTTTCCTTCACCACGGTTAGTTTGGACGTCCAGAAACGCCCACGCTAGTTTGGACGTCCACGTCCAGATACGCCTTCTATAAAATTGATTTGTTGACTTTGTTAGAAAATCTTATATTTATTGGTAATAAATGTTGTAGCTACAAATGCGAGGAACGGCGGGAGTAAAAAAAAGATGAACAAAGATGAACAAAGCTGAATTCAGATTGAATTAATGTTACGGGATGGTACTCTGGCATACGCTACAAAATGTTTGTTATTGAAAAAGAGAATATGAATCAGGACATTACATTAGATTATTTGCCGAAGGAGTGGGACCCCTGGCTCCAATCGCAAGTAACAAAACAGAAGAAGGAAAACAAAAAAACAGAAGGGTAGAACTTGTATTAAAATAAAAAACTACCAAAAGTATATCGCACCGTTTATTTAGCTTACCTTTACAAACTTAAACAGCCTCTTTTATGGCACGGGGACTGTCCCCTAAACTGTGTCAGCGCAGAAGCTTTCCTTCATAGCCTGTCCCGGGCATCTTCTCGGGAAACAGTAGGTGCCAAATGACTCATGTTCACTCATCTATTGCTTTAATAGTACTTTCTTTATCACGCTAATTGATTTTACATCGTCTGAATACCAAATTATGAATTCGAAAATTCGCATCTTTTTATTACCTATATTTTTTATTTTATTGGGAATTAATGCCGTAGCCCAACAAACCTTTGTTCCGGATGATAACTTTGAGCAAGCATTAATAGATTTGGGATACGACAGCGGACCGCTTGATGATTTTGTTCCAACGGCTAACATTATTTCTGTCAGCATTCTAACCATCACCAATAAATCTATTGCTGAACTGACGGGAATAGAAGATTTTACGGGTTTAGTCAATTTAAGATGTGACAGGAATCAATTAACGAGTCTGGACTTAAGTTCCAATACGAATTTAGAAATGCTAACGTGTAATAACAATCAATTGGCAAGCTTAAATCTTAGTACCAATGTCGCTCTGGAAGAACTAAATTGTGGGATAAATCAATTGACAAATTTAGACGTTAGTACCAACACGAATTTGAGCCAGCTATGGTGTAATAATATTCAATTGATAAATTTAGATTTAAGGCTCAATACTAGTTTACGCGCTATACGGAGTAACGACAATCAGTTGACAAGCCTGGATATTAGAAATGGAAACAATATGACTATTACTGATTTTAGATTAATCTCAAATCCCGATCTGACTTGTATCGCAGCGGATGATCCTGATTGGAGTGAAGCCAATTGGACAAATAGAGACGCTCAAACCGGTTTTGGTTATAATTGTAGTAATTACCAGCTTTCTGATTCCAAATGGGATAATGGCGTTGATCTGAATTGGCAAACAGCTACCGAATTTAACAACCATGGTTTTGAAATTCAGAAATCCCAGGATGGAATTACATGGAGGAATATTGGATTTGTAAATGGTCAGGGCACCACGTCTGAGCGGCATACCTATCATTTTAAGGATCAACAACCTTTTCAAGGCGATAACTATTATCGCTTAAGACAAATAGACTTTGATGGGAAATTTGAATATTCCTCGATCGCTGTTGTAGCCTTTACCAAAATTGAAAAAACGGTTGACATTTATCCAAATCCGTCAAACCGTAACATTACCATTCAGATAAATAACCCCCAAAGTCTTAGGATGCAGGTATTCCTCACCAACTATTTAGGACAACCAGTTTGGCAAAGTGGTTTAATTGAAAACACCTCCTCGTTTATCCGGGAGTTGACTATTGAGAACAACGGACTCTATTTCATTTCTACCCAAATCGGTAAAGATCGGTATACCGAGCGGGTGACCATCAATTAAAAAAATGAAATATTACCCGTCAATAATTCTAAAATACAGTCGCTGGTTTGGACGTCCACAAGTTTGGGCGTCCACGTCCAGTACACCGTTAGTTTGGATGTCCACGTCCAGATACGCTTTTCTTCACCACGCTAGTTTGGATCCACGTCCAGATACACCCTCCCCAAATACCCTCCTACTTTTTTGACCATATTTTGCTATCTTTATCCGGTAAAAACAGGCCTCTACAAGGTCCATTCAAATCTGAAAACAAACTGGAATTAAATGTTTACTTTTTCATTCAATCACGTAGCACTTTCTGTAAAAGATGTCAACGAATCAATTGAGTTTTATCAAAAGGTACTTCAACTCGAAGAAATAAAGAATACTGCGTCAGACTCAAAAACAAGATGGCTGTCAATTGGGGAAGGCAGACAACTGCACCTCATTCCTCGTCCAAATGCGGAAATAAAAATTAATAAGGCAGTTCATTTTGCCTTATCAACTTCTGATATGAACTTATTTGTAAAGTATCTGAAAGAATTAAAAATTGATTATTCTGATTGGCGGGATACACCCAACAAAGATTACTTGCGAAAAGATGGAATTAAACAGGTGTACTTCCAGGACCCAAACGGTTATTGGATTGAAGTAAATGATGACATCAAATAAAACAGGCCCTCTCCTTTTTTTTTGCCACTAAGCCGCTAAGCCACTAAGTCGCTAAGCCTTTTAACGTAATTTTTCTTTGTGTCTTAGTGCCTTTGTGGCCTTCTTTTTTTTTCGTTCCATCCCAACCCGTTTACCGGTCGGTTTTTTGCGATCTATAATCAGAAGGCGTTTGTCCGAATTGTTTCTTAAAGCAAGATCTAAAATATTTTAAGTCATTAAATCCCACCTTGTAAGTTATTTCGGAAATATTATATTGTCCTTCACTCAATAGTTTAGCAGCCTGATTAAGTCTAACGGTCCTTATGAATAAATTAGTCGATTGATTAAGAATTGATTTAAGTTTTCTGTAAAGCTGTCCTTTGGAAATCTTCATTCCATTGGCTAAGTCCGACACGGTAAAATGCGAATTGTTGAGGTTTTTAAGAACAATGTCGCGTGCGCGTTCCAAAAATAACTGATCCAACTCTGAAAATTCTTGTTTATCAAGCGTTTCATTTTGGAGATTTCCTTTTAAGAGTTTTACCGCTATTTCTTGGTTATGTTTTATAATATTGTCAATGCGTAACTTCAAAAGCTGAGGTGTGAACGGCTTGGTCATATAAAAATCCGCACCATGTTCATACCCCGCAATTTGACTTTCTTCGGAAGATTTTACGGTGAGCAGGATGATGGAAATATGATTTGTCAACTCATTTGTTTTTAAATCCTGGCAAAGCTGATAGCCATCTTTAAATGGCATCATAACGTCTGAAATGATGACATCCGGAATATGACTGATTGCGTATTCAAGTCCCTCGACGCCATCTTTGGCCCACAATATCTGGTAACTATCTTTTAAGTAAGAAACAATATATTGGGCAATGTCAGGATTGTCTTCCACCAGGAGTACCACTGGAAATTCGTTGTCCATATCTGCGGCTTCGTGATGGGCGATCTCAAAACTGCTTTCTGCATTCTGAACAGCAATCGAATCATTTAAATCGGCATTTTTAAAATGTCCCTTACCTTTTTTAAAGGCCAGCTGGAAAGTCGTAAACTGGTCTTTTTTACTCTCGACAGAAATTTTTCCTTTGTGCAAATCAACCAGTTCTTTAACAATCGATAATCCTATTCCGATTCCGCTGGCAATTAATTCGTTTTCGTTTTCTCTAAAGTATCTGTCAAATATTCGGTGGATACTTTTTTCTTCTATTCCTAAACCATCATCCATCACTATTACAATTATTTCTTCTGATGCTTCTTCAACCTTGACCATAATTTGACCTTTCTTGGCCGCGTACTTTATAGCATTTGACAATAGGTTGGATATCACCTGTTCCATCTTTTCTTCATCATAAAATAAAAACAAACTTTTTCCTGGATCGATAAATTTTAGGGTGAGTCCTTTACTTGTCGCAATTGGGGCAAACTTCAGGCAAACCGTTTTTAAAAAATTAGTGAAATTATTTTCTTTTACATTAAGCTTGATCGTATTCGATTCTAATTTGGTAAGATTGAGAATTTGATTAATATAATTCATCAGCCGTTCGGCGTTTGACAACATGACCCTGGCATTCTCGGGCTTTATGGACGCTTCAGAATTTTCTATTCCTTTCAAGGGGGAAATGATCATGGTTAAAGGAGTAATTAACTCATGTGATATATTGGCAAAAAACTGAGATCTTAATTTTGCTAGTTCTTTTAATTTTTCTGATTCAGTTTGCTCCACCCGCAACTTTTCTTTTAATTGAAATCTGGTTAGGAAACTTCGAAATACATAGAAGACGATCAGGCAAAATAAGAGCGTGTAGATCAGCCAGGCCACCAGACTATTGTACCATGGTTTAGCAATGCTAAATTTGAATTCTGAAGGTTTATTGTTCCAGACAAGATCGTTATTTGACCCCATGACCTGAAAAGTATAATTTCCCGGATGTAAGTTTCTGTATTCTATCTCTCGTTTATTGCCGATGGTTTGCCAATCATTTTCCAAACCTTTTAATCTGATTTTAAACTGATTTAATTCGGATTGACTGAAGTTGATGGAGGTGAATTTAAAGGCCAAGTCATTATTTTGGTATTTAAAACTAATTCTGGGGTTTTTGTTCGAGAAGTATTTGTAAGGTTTATTTAAACTGTCTAGTTCATTGCCAGATACTCTTATTTTGGTGATAACTACCGGAGGTTCTTTTTCATTAATATTCATTACGCCTTTTGGATAATAATTAACGCCAGCGTTATTGCCAAAATATATATCCCCATTTTTGGTTTTAACACTAGATCCAACCAGAAATTCATTAGATAACAGACCATCTTGCAGACCGTAGGAATGCACCCTTTCGTTCGAAATGTCAAAAGAAAAAATACCTTGATTAGTCGTTCCCCATAATAATCCGTTGCTATCAAATTCTAAGGAAGCAATGTAATTACTCGGCAAACCATCTTTGGTGGTATATTGTTTCAACTGTTCATTGGCGTCATTGATACAAATAAGACCTTTGGAAGTTGCGACCCACATATTGCAGGCCGAATCCAATTTTATGGCGTTGATGGAATAACCAAAGTTTGAGTTTTTGATTTTTAGTAATCCTCTGGTGTTAATGATGTTGTAATTTTCGTCAACATCGAGAATTTGAATGCCACTCTGCTCGGTACCCAGTACTATATCTCCGGCACAGTTTTCTGTAATTACTCTGATACTTCTACTAATCAGTTCGTGTTTGTCGAAAGATTTAATGAGTTGATGACGGCTAAAGACATCCAAGCCATCATCAAAGCAGGAAGCCCAGATATTGTCATTTCTATCTTTGTGCAGGTCATAAATAAAATTACCGGAAAGTCGTTTGTTTTTTGGTCCACTGGAATTAATAATTTCATATTGCTCATTGTTGAAATCATATTTGATGATGCCTTCTTTCCAGGTACCTACCCATAATTTATGATCATCACCTTCCACAATTGAGGTGATAGCTTGTTGTCTTCCCAGCGATCCAAAGTCATGACATTTAAATTTTTCCTGAACATGGTTATAGGCGTACAAACCATTTCCATCCGTTCCTATCCACAAATCATTTTCTGTTTCAACTAGTGCGTTTACCAAATCCAGTTCTATCTTTTCGTTGTTACACTGAAACCTTTGTATTTTTTTAAATTTGTTTTCCAGCTTATCTACTTTGTTAAGTCCCTTCATAAACAGGCCTATCCAGATTAGACCTGAATTGTCTTCGTAAAGGGACCAAATGGAATTTCCGGAAATTTGATTTGAACCAACTGAGTTCGATACGTACTTATTGGTCTGCCCATCAATCAGTGTATAAAGTCCTTCGTTTTCTGTTCCAATAAATAATTTTGATTCCTTATCGATGAGTAATGACAGAATTACCGAGTTGTTCAATTCGGGGATAAGACTGGTAATTTCTATAGCGCCACTGGACTGAACCACCATCTTTTTCAGACCGCTGTTGGTGCCTAGATAGAATTCGTTTCTGGTACCCGCAACGATGGACCTTACCGGAATATTTGGATCCAACAATGTTCTGACAATCCCTGTGGTTTTGTTTAAAATAATGAGTCCGGAAGACCAGGTTCCCATTAGTATTAAATCATTCGAACCGGTGATAATGGTCACATCTTCCTGGTCAAACTGAGCGATATCAAATTTAGGGGAAGAGAAAGGTTTTTCCAGATCATCGAGCTGGTAAATATAAATCCCTTCATTTTCGGTAGAAACCCACAGTAAATTATCCTGGTCTATGTAAAGAGTGGTTACTTGATTATTGGTTAAAAAATGTTCTGAAGAATTGTAATAGGACCACTGGTAACTATCCAGATTTATTTTTATTAATCCTCCACCGTAAGACCCCACCCACAAATCATTGTGTTTTTTATCATACGCTAAACTGGTCAGCTGATTTGATTTTGTAGGACTCGGATTGCCATCCTGAATATCAAAATGTTCATAAGTATGCCCGTCGTATCTATTTAATCCATATCGGGTCGCCACCCATAAAAAACCCTGGTTATCCTGAACTATCGAAACAACCGAGTTTTGTGACAAACCATCGGAGCAATCGTGAAACAATAATCTTTCTTGTGCCAGTAAATTTGCGGGCGGTACCAAACAAAACAGGAACAGACATATCAGACTGGCAAAATGTTTCATAAACTATTATCACTATTTAGCCCCAAAATTACAAAACAACTTCTATTAACAATGGATCGGTAATGTTTAATTCTTAGATAATTGAAGGAATTAATGACAAATTCAAAAAATTACGGGAGTGTACCGAACCATTAATTAGAGCCTACTAATCCATTAAATCGGTGGCTTCCCGGTCCTCTTGCTTTTTCCAGTCAATTAGCGCAGATGGATAGTATTTAATATTCATACGATCCAAATAGAATGTTTGATTTGCCAAGCGAACCTTATAATTTTCCCAGTCCCGATTTTCCTGAATGGTCCAGCCCAGCTCGGCGTAACCAATCGCTCTTGGGAAGGCTAAATACGCTAATTCTTCCATATTGCTAACCGTTTCTGTCCACAGCGGGGCTTCTATTCCGAGGATATTTTTTTTGGGTAAATAAGATTCGGGGTTCCAGATATACGCCGTGTCAACCGGAATATAAGCAGCCCAATGCAATCCGTATTCAGATAAGGTATCGTACTTCATGTCTAAATATGCCTTGTTGGCGGGTGATAGAATGACTTTCATATTTTTTGCCAATGCCTTTTCTGCATTTTCTTTACTGGCCCACCATTGAGCAACCGAAGTAGCGTCTACATTTGCCGTGGCGACTTCATCCCAGCCGATCATTCTTTTGCCATGTTTTTGCACAATTTTTTCTACCCTTTCCACGAAATAAACATAGTCTTCCTTTTTGGTTACATGACTTTCGTCTCCACCGATGTGGAAATAAGGCCCCGGAGTCAGCGCCGAGATTTCTCGTACAACATCATCAATAAAGGCATATACCGTATCCTTACGCGTGTCAAACGTACTAAAGCCAACCTTCGTTCCTTCGTAATATTCAAGTTTTTTACCATTGCCATTTAAAAATGGATAGGAGAAAGAAGCGGCATTGGTATGCCCGGGCATATCTATTTCCGGGACAATGGTTATGTGTCTTGCCAGGCCGTAGTTTACGATTTCGGTATATTCTTCCTGGGTATAAAAACCACCAGATTTGCCACCGACTTCTGACCGTCCACCTATTTCCGTCAGCTTTGGCCAGGACTTAATTTCTATCCGCCAACCTTGATCATCGCTGAGATGTAAATGTAAGGTGTTGTATTTATAATAGGCCAAAACGTCCATAAATTTTTTGACATCTGCTACACTAAAAAAATGCCGGGACACATCCAGCATGGCACCCCGGTATTCAAACTGTGGCGCGTCGTTGATACTTCCCGTTGGAATGACCCAGATTTCGTTTTTTGCCAGTGTCTTATCACTGGTCTCAGGAATGAGTTGCCGAATGGTTTGAATACCTCTGAAAGCACCCGCCGCAGTTGGTGCATTTAGCAGAATAGAATCCGCGGTGATGATTAGCTGGTAACCTTCTGGGTTGTCGGTTGACGCTCCATCTACTTGATTAATACTAATGATGGAAGCAGTTTTATTTTTATTTACTGGCAAGTTCAAACCCGTTTTGGCCTTTATTTTCTCCGCCAGAAACATGCCGACTTCCGTAAAACCTTCAAGGCCGGTGGCCGTATGGATAGAAGTGAACGCATCTAGTGGAAACCCGTTTTTTGAGGAAACGATTTTCAGCGGCTTTGGGATCAGATGCTCGGCAGCAAGGTCTGTTTCCGGAAAATTAATAATTCTCTTTTTTTCTGGTTTCGAACAAGCGCTGAATACCAGGAATAGAAAGCAGGTAATGACCAGATTGATCGTAGTAATTTTTTTCTCCGTAAAAATTAATTTAAATGGTTTCATGCTCGTTTTATTTTGTAAAGCTGTTTTAAAAATTAAAATGATGAGGGGACTGTTCAATAATCTGTGTTTTTTGTTATATTAACATTACGTAAAAAGAGACTACCTGCCTGCCGGACAGGCAGGATAATCCAATTAACTGATTAACAATTCATTATAAATAGAAATATTTAATTATGTAAATTAACCTAATTGCTTAGACACAATTAATTGAACACCCCCAGCAGCTTTAATTAGTCATTATCCAAAATCCCTGCACAATACCCTAATGCTTAACTTGCCTTTTTGCTTCCATGATCCTTTCGTAAGCATTTTTGATACTGCTTTCTCTGACTTCTCCGGACTCAATTAATTCCATGACCGTATTCACAACTTCTTGTGGTATCCCTTCATTATATTCCAGATTATTACCAAATACTAAAATATCAACACCAGCATTGATGGATTTTTTTATAATGGTTTTAAAATCGAATAATTTATTAACTGCTTTCATTTGCAGGTCATCAGAAAATATTAATCCCTTAAAATTCCAGTCTTCCCGCAAGATGGAGTGAATGGTTGCTTTTGATAAAGTTGCGGGATAAATAGAATCCAGCTTATTATTAAAAACATGCGCAGTCATGATACCAATTTTATTTTTACTTTTGCTCAATTTTTCAAAAGGAATCAATTCTTTTTCTGACCAATAGTTTGTTATGTCGGTAAACCCTTCGTGTGAATCCGCCTCCGCACTACCATGACCGGGAAAATGTTTTAACGTAGAGATAATGCCTAGCGAATCATGAACGGCTATCCATGATTCGGCATGTTTAATAACCAATGCTGCTTTATCCGAATAACTTCTTTCGTATTTTCCAATTACCGGGTTATTGGGATTCAAGTCAAGGTCGACCACGGGAGCAAAGTTCACGTTGAATCCCAGCTGTTTAAGATTCTGCGCATTTAAGCGCGCATAGTGTTTGGTGGAATCTAAATTATCCAGTTCTCCCAAATATTTGGCAGAAACACTTTCGGGGAATCCATATTTTGTTTTAAGTCTGTTGACCAGACCACCTTCCTGATCAACGGCTACTAAAAGAGAGGTTGTGGATATTTTTTGGACATTCCCGATTAAAGTTTTTACCTGATTTGGGGACTTAATGTTTCGGTTCGTAGATTTTGAGGCGATATCATAGTCAAATAAGATGATCCCTCCTACGTAACCATTTTCAATTTGATTTAAAATTTGCTGATCAATACTATCCACTTCCATTCCCCTGAATCCGATCATGATCATTTGACCAATCATTTCTTTAAGGTCAGTAGTGGATTTCTGTGTGGTTTCGTTTTCTGTGCCGCAAGATGAACCGCAGAACAACAAAAGGAGTAGAAATATTAAATTTTTCTGATTCAATTTTTATTTTTTTATTTCGATTTATTTAAAAGGAGCAGAAGGTTGGTTTGACCAGCCACTCCATTTTTGTTGACATCTGAACCATTCTTTGATATCACGAAAGAGCCGATAACCGCATCGAGATCTCCGTCACCATCAACATCACCCTTATTGATCACCATCCAGCGGCCAGCGTTCGCTGCGGCAATTCTCTGCGGACTGTAACCTACCTCCTCGCTATTCCCATTGTGCAGAAGCAACAGCAGTCGATCATTATCATCTTCCGCAAAATAAGCCCCCACCAGAAGATCATCAAATCCGTCACCATTGGCATCCAGTGTCCGTACCTGAGATGCACCGTGCATTGGGAAAGAATATGCCTCTTCGTAACCTCCATTTTGATTATTTAAATAAACACGAACCCCGTGATAAGCTTTAGGAATAATGGAAAAATCAGCATTATCCCCATTGACGACGACTAGGTCTGTCCAGCCGTCATGATTCACGTCCGTCGTATCCAAATCACTAATTCCCCACTCGGGCCCAAAAGAAAGCAAGGGCCTGAAATTCCTCTTGGTAGCATCCACCTCTCTGACGTAAACGCCTTCCATCGCTTGCGCAAACATAACTATGATTTCTTCCTTACCGTTTTTATCATAATCGAAAACAAAAGACTTATAGGCACCCGGTAACTTAGAAGCGCTCAGGTACTTTTTCTCTTTCAATTCCAACTGCCCAAGTCCCCCCGTTTGATCACCAAATTCAGAAATAAAAATATCCTGATCCCTGCGCACCAGATGAACAGGTCTTTCTAACCCCTTTTGAATGGTTTCAAGGCTATTGGTTATTCGATTCCAGATTTTCAACGCTCCCATCGTTCCATTGTGAGGATCAAGAATTCCCGGGTCCAGAATATACGCAAATACGCTATCTATCGGAAATATTCCTGAAATCAATCCTTCTGTATCCAAAGAATTTAATAAAAGCCCCTCGGAGCTAATCCTTAACAATTGTCTGTCGCAGGCTGAAATGATGTTCCTGTTTTTTTCGTCAATAGCAACCGCCGTAATACCTCTTCCAGAGCAAAGATCACGGATCTGCTTGACCTGTAAATAATCCTGCACAGGCAAATCATCATAGATCCTGACCACCGGCTCGTCCAGCCCTCCACTAACAAAATATTGCTGTAACTCGGCCCAGGTGGTATCTGACATGGGGATGCTTCCCGGCTGCTGAAACATTCCCTTGTTCGCATATTTAAACCGAGAGACCTTCGTCCAATTATAATAACCAGACATCCTCGGCATTATTTTATCCCTCCATACCGCTTTTGTTAAAGATCCCGGATCAGGAACCTGATGACAAACACCACAATATATCTTAGCTAATCTTTGCTCAGATTTATTTTCTACCAAACCACACGATTCTGTTCCCGTGATAAATAACACAAACAGCAACAGCAAAACAAACACGTAATTAATTTTTTTCACAAAAAGCGATTAATATTGAACAGGTATTCTACGAAATTCACTCCCAACAAAAGGCATTCATCCCTGCCCGCCGATCCCGCAAGGTAAAAGAATCTCCGCGTCTCCCCAACAAACAAACTCTTTAGCAACTCAATAATCAACCAACCACCACCTAATCCCCTTCCCCAATAACCCTAATAAATTGCAAATAATCACTATTCTTACCTGCCATCACATACCGTTGATCACCCACCACAATCTCTGCCAGATCCTTGACATCACCAGAAGCATGGAAGCCGGATTGATCAGGAGTCCAGGGAGTAAAAAATCCTTTTCCGTTTCCGGCAAGAAATAATCCCATACTAGCATCGTTACGGGGTGTTTCCACCTCAGAACTATACAAATTACCGGCAACAATCGCATCCAGATGACCGTCCTTATTATAATCATCAATTAGTATCTGGTTAATACTGGAAATCTGAGCCAACAACGGCAACTCATGACTTATAAATTGGCCAGCTCTATTTTCTAAATAAATACTGGCAAAAGATGCAACCTGGTAGTGCAAAGACTTATCTAGGTATTCCTGCGTATACACGTCGGCTACCGTGGCGGTAGAAAATGATTCGTAGTTTTTAAATTTATACTTTATCGTGGGTATTTGCTGAGAAGAACATTCCCTGCCTCTCACCGGAAACTTCTCCCCATCATTAAAATAACTCAGTACGATATCACCCGTTTTATTTTCGTCAAAGTCATTAAAATATATATCGAAAGTCTCTTCATCCTTCGCCTGGTATTTATAATTCAATCCAAGATTGCCAACGATATAGTCCATGTCGCCATCATTATCAAAATCACCCTGGTTAATACCAAACCACCAGCCGTTGGACTTTTCCAGACCATAGTCTGACGTTACATTTTCAAATATTCCATTATTATTGTGAAGTATTGTTATGGGCATCCATTCTCCCACCACAATCAGGTCTTGCCATCCGTCCTTGTCATAGTCTGTCCAGACCGCATCCGTCACCATACCGATTTGGGATAATGCCGGAGCTGCCTCGTCGGTAACGTTGACAAATTTCGGGTGGTCAGGAGTGCTTTGATTTTGCAGAAGGTAGCTATTTGCGGGAACCGGATAACTTCCTGGCACCAGACGTCCCCCGACAAATAAATCCAGGTCACCATCTTTATCATAATCAAAACTATGAACCCGCGAACCACTGGTAATCATTCGGGGGAGTGCGTTGATTGATTTTGAGAAATTACCCGTTCCATCATTGATGTATAATCTGTCTTGCAGCGCTGGAGAATTATATTCAAATTCGTTTCCACCACTTACCACGTAAATATCCAGATCCCCATCACCTTCTGCATCAAAAAAGTGAATACCCATATCTTCGTGACCTTTATCCTTGGTAATGGCATCTATGTTTTGTTTTTTGAACCCATTCGCGGTCTGGAAATACAAACCTGCTTCGTTATCCGCCGAACCACTGATCATAAAGTCATCCAGCTGATCTCCGTTCAGATCATTGACTGCAATACCCGGCCCAAACATCGAAGTTTTGTGGGGTAGCAAGACTTCTTTTCTAAAATCATCATAATAGTTTTCTATATGGCCGTGTTTCACCACTTTAGCGGTATCTACATTGGAAGAAAACAGCTTTCCTGCCGTCTCTGTTTTTTCATTACCACCAGTAATTGCTTTATCGTATAAAATGGTCAAAGATTGATTTGGGGGAACGTTTGTTAAAGTCTGAGTTTTTCCATCTGGCCACTGGACATCTATGCTTTTAATTTGATCCGCCGAGCCAATACCAAAGTGGAGGAGGGGAGCGACCGACGATTGAAATCCACGCGACAGGGTCAGTTCTTGAAACTGCGACAGACGATCGGTTTGGATGGTTACCTTCACGCCCAGGCCAAAAGGATTTTTGGGAGACCCTCTAAAGTTTAACGAAATATAATTATTAAATTCGCTGCTCGTATTATTAAAAATACAAGCCACATCGTCCAGATTGTTGGTGATAATTTCCAGATCCCCGTCATTATCTAAATCCGCATAGACGCTTCCATTCGAAAAACCTTTGTATTCTACGCCCCATTTTTGGTTGACCTGCTTAAAAGTCAGATCTCCGTTATTTTTAAAGATATAATTATCAATTTTCTCGGAGGGGATAGCGAGACTCATTTCTAATAATACGCTATCTGCAAGTTTTTTGTTTTTTAATTTATTAAAATAATCTTTATTATTGATTTCTCTCCGCGATCCATTGGCTACGAAAATATCCTTCCATCCGTCATTATCAAAATCTGCAATGATCGGTCCCCAACTCCAGTCGGTGGAAGAAACACCAGAGAGTCTGGAGATATTACTAAAGTGCGGCAATCCGTCTTCACCAAGCATACCATTATTTAACTGCAGGCTGTTTTGCATATACTGAAAATGGAATCCTGAGTTGACCGTAGTCCAGAATAATTCGGGATTCATGCCAGCCATATTGGCTTTCGATCTGCGATTATCTTCTGCCGACATATCGACCTGATAGATGTCGAGCATTCCATCATTATTAATATCGGATATATCCACTCCCATTCCATAAAAAGAAGTATTACCCGTCGTTGCTTTAATTTGCTCAGAAAAAGTACCATCCTGATTATTGATATAAAATAAATCCGGCGTACTAAAATCATTGGAAACATAAAGATCCGGCCAGCCGTCCTGATTAATATCACTGACCGTTGCACTCAGCGAAAGACCAAATGATCGCATTCCTGCTGCGGTGGTTACCTTGGTAAATTTATCTCCGTCGTTACGATAAAGATGATCCGTTTCTTTATCCTGGGGATTTTGTTTTTTATACAGGTAATAACTATTCGGGACCTTAAAATTGGTCGGAGGATAATTAGCTACATACACATCAAGATCGCCGTCCAGGTCATAATCAAAAAAGGTCGTTTGTACACTGCTGCCAGCATCCGCAAGCTGATAATCGACCGCTTTTTCGGTGAATGTATTATCTCCATTATTGATAAATAACTGATTTTCTCTGGGGCCAAACAAACCTCCTACAGAACAGTAAATATCTAACAGTCCATCACTATTCACATCCGCCATCGTCACACCAGTGTACCATCTGGAATCTCCTGCTACACCGGCCGGTTCGGAAATATCTTCAAACTGAAGATTACCTTTATTAAGGAATAATTTATTAGGTACTTGATTTCCCGTGAAGTACAAATCCACCAATCCATCATTATTAATATCTCCTGCCGAAACACCACCTCCCATATACAGGTACGGGTAAGTAAAATAGTTTAAAGAATCGTTCTCAACCAGCTGATTAACAAATGAAATTCCGGTTTCGCTACTCGGTAGTTGGTCGAATATTGATGAATGCTGAATCAAGTCCTCTCCGCAGCCTAGTAATGAGCACAAAAACATAGTAAGGTAGATATTCCGGAGAATCTGTTTTTTCATATCAAAGTTTATTTTTTTTACAACTTCTATATAAAAGAAGTACAGAGCATTGGCAAATGCTCTGTACTGTTAAAATTAATACTTTTTAGATAATTCGCTCAATTAATAACCTGGGTTTTGCGTAAGTACGCCTCCACTTAAATCAATTGAACCAATTGGAATCGGTAATAAGTCAAATCTTCTTTCGTAAGTCTTTGCCTTGGTTCCAAAGTTTGTGATGGTACGAGCTTCGTTAGCGGTATACTCATTAAGCGTTTCCATCGTAAGTCCCCATCTTCTGAGGTCAAACATACGGTGACCTTCCATACCTAACTCTACGCGTCGCTCAAATCTCACAGCCTCTCTGGCCATATCCTGACCGGAGAAGGATGCGTACGGTTCGATCACATAGTTGGCAGCATCTCCACTTCCATCAATAGCTTGAACATAAGTCATGTTTTTAGCTCTGTTTCGAACTTGATTAACGTAGTTCAACGCAAGATCAATATCGTTGGTTTCTACCGCTGCTTCTGCCGCCATCAACAATACATCCGCATAACGGATAATGTTGTAATCCAGGCCGGAGTGTACCTGTCCCCAGGCACCACTACCTCTCAGACTTTCTTCTTCATCCATCCAGAAAGAGGTTTTCTTGGCTAAAAATGGTCCGGAGATATCACCGAATCCTGCTCGTATCCAATCCTTACCAATATTTCTTCCCCATCCATTAAAATCAATATCTCTGCGACCAACGGTGTAGTCGATTCTTGGATCTAAATTACCGGTATGGTTGGTAAAGGCAGTTGGTACCGGATCGGCACCTTCAGGAAGTAAATTACCCATTTCATCAACAAGATCTCCATTCGCATTTGTTCTGAATGATTCTACTCCGACATCATTCGTGATATCGCTATCATTATATGCGTCAAACAAAGGAAGACCATCCGCATCCGTTTTAAAAGCATTTGCAAGATCAACCGTAGGTTGGAAGAAACCACAACAGGATCCGTACGGGCCACCACCTGGTTGACTTAATAAACTACCAATATTACCATTAGGAGATCCACCACCTTGAATCGAGTGCTGTACGGCAAAGAGTACTTCTGTACTCAATTCACCATCACCTCTGAAGTTGGCGCGATACTCCTCATTCAGGCTGAATTCTCCACTATTGATCACGGTGTTGAACAGCGTCAAAGCTTCCGCCCATTCACCTTGATAGAGATGTATTTTACCCTTGAGTGCCCGTGCAACTCCTTTAGTCGGTCTGCCGGTACCTCCCTGATCTTCCGGTAGATTATCGATTGCAAATTGAAGATCACTTTCTGCCTGATCCCATGCGGGGCCATTGTTGGGCTGATTAAATTCGGTATTGTTAAAATTCTCAGTGGAGATAATGGACACATTTCCGTAGAGCTTGGTTAGCTCAAAATACCAAAATCCTCTTAAGAAATACGCTTCTGCCGCTTGTGCAGAAACATCTTCGTCCGTGATTTGTTCTGACAAAGAGATCACCGCATTCGCTCTGTTCAACCCTGAGTATAAACTCTGAAACTTACCTTGGATGTAAGAGTTAGACGGCAGAATCGTATAGGTCTCCAGATCAAACAATTCTTGCTGATCACCATCGGTACTACCTTTATGGGCATCATCTGATAAACAGTCCATCCACCAGTTATCTATCCCGGTAGCAAACTGCTGGGCAGATCCCCCAAATCTGGTACCATTCAACGATGAATAGGCACCCGTTAACAGAAGGTCTAAGCCGGTAGTATTGGCTAAAGCTTCCGCACTTAATGCTCCGGTGGCCGGGACTTCTCGAAAATCGTCGCCACAGGCAAATATGCCGACGATGATTGCGAAACCTAGTATTATTAATTTTTTCATTTTATTATAAATTTATGTGAGTTATAATTTGATATTAGCACCAATTAAAAAGATTCTTGAGACTGGGAAATTGTTGGTATCCAATCCTATTGTTAATACACTATTACCGTTATCATTTGAACCACTACCCGAAATTTCCGGATCAACTCCTGAGTATCCTGTAACGGTCCACAAGTTAGTACCACTGACGTAAATACGCGCTTCTGGAATACCGATTTTTTCAGTTACAGAGGATGGCAACGTATAGCCAATCTGAAGGTTCTTTAATCTGAAAAATGATCCATCCTCTACAAAGAACGAATTAGGCGATATTTCGCTGTTTCGAACACTAGAACTTAATGCCGGCTGGTTTCCACCAGGATTACTGGTTGCGTTGAAGGCATCCAGTACGGTGGTTGATCGATTTCCATTAAAGAAAGTAGGGAAATCAGTAAATACTCTAACGGCATTGTAGATTTCGTTTCCTTGTGATCCGTTGAAGAAAGCGGAGATATCAAATCCTTTATATCCTGCCTTTAGGTTTATTCCGTACACAAAATCCGGATGTGGAGAACCGATAAAGGTTCGATCGTCATCGTTAATGATACCATCCCGCATTAATACTGGATCTCCATTAGCATCCAGTATCGGATTTCCATTTTCATCCATTTGCGGCGTAAGCTGGTCTACATAAATTAGTCTACCAATTCCGTCTTCAGGATCTTCGAATCCCTGGTCGGGGCCAGCGGCAACTTCTTCGGCAGTTCTGTATATTCCGGCTACTTCTCTTCCAAAAAACGATCCCAGTGGTTGACCTACTTGGGTACGGTTTGCCGAACTACCGGCAAAGGGTACCGCCGTTCCAACCTGGAAGGCACTTACTAAATCAGTTACTTCATTCTTGTAGGTAGAAAGCGTTCCTTCTATTCCATAATAAAATCCGCTTTGCGTTTTATTCGCGTATCCCAGAGAAAAGTCAAAACCTTTGTTCTCTATAGATCCAAGATTGACGAAAGGCGCTGCTGCATCAATTGATAAGTCATTAATTAAAGAAAAATCCTGACCAATCAAGTCTTTTGTTTTAATTTTAAAATATTCCGCGGAGAGAAATAAATTACTATTCAGCAATTCTATTTCAAAACCTAAATTGGTCGTTTCACTCGTTTCCCAGGTAATTGCTGGATTTCCAACTTGTCGAAGGATTGCTCCGGTAGATATTGATCCCCCAAATGGATAGTTTGCGGTAGCAATATCCAGACCTGAGATAGATATGCCCGGATTGTTCGCAATTCCGGTATCCTGGTTACCCAGTTGACCCCAGGATCCTTTCAGCTTGAAGTAGTTAATTAAACCACTTTTATTAAAAAAGTTTTCGTTACTGAGTACCCAGCCAGCACTAATCGACGGGAAAATATCACCCGTGTTTTCCGGAAGAAAATTGGAAGAATTATCATTTCTCAATGTTCCGGTAATGTAATACCGGTCATCGAAATTATAGTTAATCGACCCAAAGTAGGATGATATTGTACTTTCATTATCAAATGCGAAATTAACAAGTGGCGTACCGGAACCGGTTGTCAGGGTGTAAAAATCAGGTGTTTCAAACAAGAAATCTTCTACTCTGACCTGTGATCCTTTTCCAGCATTACGCAACGCTTCCGTTCCAACTAAAACGTTGAACGTGTGCTTATCTACATTCTTAATATAATTAAGGGTGTTGGTAAAGACCCAGTTGTAAAAATTAAGATTTTGCTCCGTCAGGGCGTTGACCGATCTTGCTTCTGAGTGTTCAGGATTTAAGGCCAGGAAATTTCTGTCATTGATACCATTGTATTCTCCTCCAATGGAGGTCTTAAACGTAAGTCCATCGATTAGTTTTACCTGTGCGTAGACATCACCAAGTACTCTGGTCTGCTTAAAGAAATTATCACTATTTCTTAATAGGTTAGCAACGGGATTGGTTGCGTTACCAAGACCGGCAGATGCCGCATAAGTTCCTCCAAAACCACCTTGACCATCTCTTACTGGAATCAATGGACTCGATCTAAAGGCATTTTGTACTTCATTGTTGAATAGCGAATTGCTGAAAGAAAGATTAAGGTGTTGTCCAACTGTAATTCGGTCATTTAACTTAAATTCAGAGTTCAATCTAGCCTGTCCTCTTTTAAATCCGGTCGATAGTTGAATCCCGTCTCTATTCAAGTAGCCTAATGAAAGGGAATATTTTGACCGCTCATTTCCATTAGATACCGAGAAGTCTATGTTTTGCGTAGGAGCAGATCTGAATATTTCGTCCAGCCAATCTGTTCCAGCCTGATTTGCCGGCACTTCAAATGGTGCTCCAACTATGTTTGCTGGAATTACTGGTGATGCTCCGTTACCATACTGAGGGTGATCGGTGGGTACTCCGTCGTTTGTAAAACTTTCGAAAATCATATCTGCGTGCTGTTGCGTATTCAGCAACGTAGGCGTATTAATGACATTGGCCGAACCAGCATACATATTAAGGGATATGGTTGGCTTACTCTGGTTGTATTTTCCGTTCTTGGTCGTGATGATGATCACACCGTTGGATGCTCTGGATCCGTAGATCGCCGCTGCACCATCCTTAAGGACGTTCATTTGCTCGATATCCGCCGGGCTGATGGTGTTAAGAATAGAACCATCCGTGGTCTGTACACCGTCGATAATATAAAGCGGATTGTTGTTACCAGTCGTACCAAAACCTCTGATTCTTACAACGGGAGCAGCGCCAGGATTTCCATCGGCTACAATGGATACACCGGAGACTCTGCCCTGGAGTGCTTCGGCAGCGTTGACCAGCGGAGCTTTGGTGGCTTCCTCTAAGTCTACGGAGGCTACCGATCCCGTAATATCACCCCGTGTTTGCGTGGCGTAACCTACTACCACGACTTCGTCTATCAAGGCTGCATCTTCACTCATCGTTACGGTGTAACTATTTATCCCGGTCATATCCACATCCTGATTAGCATAGCCGGTATAGCTTACAGTTAGAATATTTTGATCTACAGGAAGTGTCAAGTTAAAATTGCCATCAACATCCGTAATGGTACCAACTGTTGTTCCTTTGACCAGCACCGTTGCACCAATAAGTGCTTCTCCTAAGTCATCGAGTACTTTTCCTGTCACTGACCTTTGGGCCATCGCAAATTGAGAAATACCGATAATAAAAATCAGTAATAGCATCCGTTTAGATGCTAATGAGTAGTAAAATTTCATAAATTTTGGTTTAAGTGAATTAAATAGATTTCATGTTTAGATAAATAGTTAGTTTACTGTGATGATCTATTTTAGTATGTATTTTGGTTGCAAATATAGCTTTCAACCTAAACTATCACAGGGGGTAAATTGACCAAAAACACCGGTAAATTACACATTATTCAACTAATTTTTAACGTTATTGCATTGATGCGGAATTATAATCTGTTTTTTATTTTTTTACAAAATAAAATATTGAATCTGAATTGTTGACGTGGATTAGACATGATAACGTTTAAAACTTAAAAAAGCGGCGTTGAAAAGTTGGTTTCAGAAATTAAATTAGCGATTTATAGCTATTGGAAAAGTAAGTAGGAATTCTGCTTTTTATTAAAGCAAGTTTTTAATCAATGTTTAGAATTCCCCGTACCCTTGGGTCGGGGATGAATAAACGGCCCGAAAGGGCAAACTAAAAATATAAAAAATATAAAACTTTTTGTTGTTTTATAAATAAACTTTTTGTATTTTTACGTCATGTTAAAGGCATATAAATATCGACTTTTTCCAACTCACGAACAATCAGATTTGCTTGCTAAGCATTTTGGTCACTGTCGGTTTAATTATAATCACTTTCTGGGAAAATCTATTACTGAATTTAAAGAAAAGAAAGGCTATCGAAAGCCAATTCTTATCCAAGCACATTAAAAGGGAAAA
>CALLLR010000218.1 GCA_938008185.1 uncultured Saprospiraceae bacterium | reverse complement strand
ACCTCGTATTTCAATGAACTTATGCTTGATTTATTTTTATCCAACTTTCAAATCGACACAGAGTTGAAGAAAAATAAACAAGCTATTAAATCTATACTTGATTTTGGAAAAATTGCCGCTTAATTATTACCGAACTATTGTTTCTTAGTCTCAATAATATTACCCTGAAGATCATAATAACAGTAAATTAATAAACGATTTGAATTGCTAAGGGTAAAGCTTTTATCAAAGTTTTGACCTTCATAAACTTTTCTTCCGGTGATATCAAAAACTCTAAGAAGACTATAAAGTTTCTGGTTAGAAGAATTTTTCCCTCTTTCTTCTGCAGTTTGCGAAAGTGGAATTGTATTTAATTCTACCTCATGGCAGGTTGGATCATCCCCGTTACAATCTTCAAGTCTTATTGTGTAGCGTAAATCGTTATTATTGGTGACATCATAAAGTCTTACTGTAAGATTCTGTGGATAGTAATCATAATCCGGTAAATCAGTTACTCTCAGACACCTACTATCATTTAATATATTTGTATTGCCTGAACCAGGAACTGTCCATCCATCTGGGAAATACCATCTATAGTGGTCGTCTTCAAATCCTCCAGTAACGCAGAGTAGTAATCCGTCATTTTCTTCACAGTATTTGTGTTTAATATCAACATAAGCACAATATTCACCATTGCTTAACCCTATTCTTCTAAAGGCATTTCTAATAGATACAGATTCTTCAGAGCAGCGTCCCCAATTCATATCGACTACCTGTTCTACGGCTTCCATAAAATCTGGGAAATCTGCATTTCTATTATTTAAATTAAGTAGTGTTTCCAATACAATATTGATCGCTCTTTCTATTCCTAGTTCTGGTATGTAATAACCACCAATGCCGTTACTACCTTCTGAGATTAGATAAAACCAATGACTGATAAGGGTTGATCTTTTATTTATATCAATATTTGTTATTTCTTGTGCCTCTTCCCATGTCGTGATTAGTGGATTTTCCAAATCTCTGTTTACGAACTCTGCTATTGTTTGAACATCATCTCCCATAATCCAGTCAAGTCCATCTGGTGTACATTCAATATCTTCGTTATTTTGTATAAGAGACTCTAAATAGGTACCAAACATATCACAAACTCCTTCGTTAAGAGATCTTGTTCCTCCTTCAGCTCCTATATTATTTATGTATTCTCCAATGAAAACATGTGTAAGTTCATGGCCGATTACATCATTCAACCCGAAAGTTTCGCTGCCAATCCATCCAATAATGAGATAGGCATCATTCATTTGGGATTGACCAAATGCAACTGCATTCTCGAAGTTTTGTTTAACTGCAATGTTAACGTTCGTAAATTCATCAATTCCGTTGATTAATCCATTGAATTCAGGAATAATATTAGAGGCACAAAAATGAGATTGATAAACATCATTTCTCACTGAAGGATCATTCCATTGTCCAGTGTTGGTCGTAGGAATAAGCTCTATCAAGAAATCTTCAATTCCAGTGTTTGAATTGTTTGGAAAATCATAAGTTCTTAAGACACCGTCTTGAGTTTGTAAAATTCTTCCTCCATTTGAGGTAGGAGAATCATCGAGATTTTGTTCACAATAGTGACTGGTTGGTGCAAGTAGATGCGCATTTAGTTCAGCCTTCTTGAGGATAGAGCTGTTATGTGCGTCTATCCAGGCACGATAAGGCTTGTCGTCTTCTACATAGTCTACTTTGTAAGTTAAATGATAAGTATTTTCCTCAGTCAATCCCCAGACTATTGAAAGTTCAGAGGTATTGGTAACTAGGTTATTACCAATTGATGCCGCCGCTTCTTCTTGCGAAATAGCTGTGGTAGTATTAACGTTAATTCCTGTAGCGATAGCTGGAGAAATTGCATAAAGACCTGCTTGGTCACATCCTCCTACGGCCCCAGGTGGGGCGGCAAGAATTGTATAGCCACCATTGTCAACGTGTATTCCTTGATGGAATTGTTGATATCGGTAATAAACCTTATTTGGAGTAAGTTTACTAACTCTTTCGGAGGTAAGACTAAAGGAACTTTCAGGGTCCGCTCCAAGTAGAGAAGAGATATCATCAAGCTCTAATGTAGAAGCGTTCTCTGAATCTAAAATGATCCTACCTCGCGGATATATCGTATTTGAGTAGACTTTCACCTGATCAAGCAAGGCTGAATTATTTCTGAATTCATTAAAAGTAGGGGAGTCTGATCGTAAAATTTCAGCGTTTTGGGCTGATAAAAATAGAGATGAAAATAGAAGGAATAAAACTAAGGTACATTTAACATATTTTTGCGTAAATGCGTAAATGCGTGTTATTTTTAACAGTCATCGGTAAAGGGTTTAAGACAAGATTACTCTTGAAGTGAAGTAATATGAAAAATTTGTACATATTTTGTTGTAAATATAATAACATTATTTTATAATATGAAATATTTTAACACTTTATTTTTTTGAATGAGAATGACTGCATAGAATAATAGTTATTTATTTTTTAACCACAAATACATCACCTTATGCATCCCAATTGGCTTGATTTCGAAAATTTCCCCGAGCTGGGAAAGTCCTGCTTTTTCGTAATAGCCCGCCGCTGAAATCCGGGCGTTGCACCACCAGACGGGAACTTCCTTTTTTTTTAAGATTTCGTTTCCTTTTTTGAGTAGTTGACTAAACTTTGCAGCGAAATAGTTCATTGCCTAAAACGTATGTACAGAAGTTTGGTAAACCTTTGTGAGTTGCGTGACTTGGTTTACTAAACTTTGTGGCGCAATGTTAATCGTAATATACCAACGTTCTGAAGTTTGGTAAACCTTTATGATGGGTTATTATTCACAGTGACTTTTTTTCTTTAGATTCTTTAGAGAAATTCAAGACCTGGAAAATGGAGGTGATTTTGTGCTAAATGTTTACTAAACCACTCTTCAATTGGTGAGGAGGTTTAGTAAACAGAGGGTGCGCGGTGTAAGAAAGCCAACCAGCCAAAAAAAGGGAACTTCCATTACCCCCATACTGTTAATATCCCGTATCTTCGCACCCAACTTAAAATTCTACTGAAAAGATGAACGATCCAAAACGATATACGATAACTTCTGCTTTGCCTTACGCCAACGGGGCGCTGCACCTGGGACACCTGGCGGGTGCCTACTTGCCCGCGGACATCTACGTACGTTACCTGCGACTACTGGGTAAGGACGTGGTCTGGGTCTGCGGCTCCGATGAGCACGGCGCGGCGATTACGATTCAGGCCAAAAAAGAAGGGACGACGCCCGAAGCGATTATCAATAAATACCACGAACTGAATAAAAAGACGTTTGAAAATCTCGGGATTTCTTTCGATATCTACCACCGGACGAGTGATCCGTTGCACCATAAAACAGCACAGGACTTTTTCAAAAAACTCTACGACCAGGGCGGGGAATTTGAGGAAAAAACGTCCGATCAATATTACGACGAAGAATTTAATCAGTTTTTGGCGGATCGTTACATCAAAGGTACTTGTCCGAAATGCGGGCACGCCGAAGCCTTTGGAGATCAGTGCGAAAACTGTGGTTCGACTTTGTCTCCTTCGGAACTGGTGGATCCGGTTTCTACGTTGAGTGGAAAAAAACCGACTTTGAAATCTACGACACACTATTATTTTAAACTGGATAAGCACGAATCCTGGTTGCGGGGCTGGATTGAAAACGGGGAAGTGGACGGCGCAAAAGTACACGAAGCCAAAGACTGGAAAAAACACGTAGTGGGACAATGTCTGTCCTGGCTCGACGGTGGTTTGCATCCGCGGGCGATTACGCGGGACCTGGATTGGGGGATTAAAGTTCCGGTGGAAGGAGCGGATGGAAAAGTGTTGTACGTTTGGTTTGATGCGCCGATCGGGTATATTTCTGCGACTAAGCAGTGGGCGGAAGAGCACGGGAAAAACTGGGAAGATTACTGGAAGAAAGAAGACAGCCGGTTGATCCATTTTATTGGTAAAGATAATATCGTTTTTCACTGTATTGTTTTTCCGGCAATGCTGAAGGCGCACGGCGATTTTGTCCTGCCGTACAACGTACCGGCCAATCAGTTTTTAAATTTTGAAGGGCGTAAATTTTCTAAATCTAGGGGCTGGGGAATTGAGCAGAATGATTATCTGGAAACGTTTAAAGATTTTCCGAATAAAGAAGATGCGTTGCGGTATGCCTTGATTCGAAACCTTCCCGAAAATAAAGATGCCGATTTTAAATGGGATGAGTTTGTAGAATTTCACGATAACGAACTCGTTGCCAATCTCGGAAATTTTATCAATCGGGTCACAACGCTGACTACCAAATATTACGCAGGTAAAATTCCGGTAGCGACCAAACTAGAACTTGATCCGGTCAAAGAATTGGTCACCAAACTGGAAGCGGCCCTGGATGGTTTTAACTTTAAAGTAGCCATTCAGTTGGTCAATGAAATTTCCAGTTACGGAAATACCTATTTACAAGACGTGTCTCCGTGGAAAATTTATAAGGAAGATCCGGAAAGTTCCGAAGTAAAAGATTGTCTGGCGACCTGTCTGGAAATCGTAGCGTTGCTGAGTGTATTTGTGGCGCCGTTTTTACCATTTTCATCGGCTAAAATCCGGGGGTTTATTAATCTGCCGGAAGTAGCAAATGGAGACTGGGATACCGCCCGGGAAAAACTCAAAAACGGTGAATCCCTTTATCCGGCCAACCACGTGATCAACGAACCGGAATTATTATTTGCTAAAATCAACGACCGGAAAGATACGAGCCGCCTCGACCTGATTAACGCACAAAAAGAAAAGCTGACCGCCATTCTGGCAGCAGAAAAAGCCAACGACCGCGAACCGATCAAGCCCGAAGTTACCTTTGATGATTTTACCAAAATGGATTTGCGAACGGGAACGATCATCGAAGCGGAAAAAGTAAAAAAGGCAGATAAACTCCTCAAGCTAACCGTAGATCTCGGAACGGAAAAACGCACGGTCGTTTCCGGTATCGCAAAATACTACGAAGCGGAAAAGGTCATTGGTCAGCAAGTTTTACTACTGGTCAATCTGGCTCCCCGAAAACTACGCGGTATCGAATCGCAGGGCATGATCCTGATGGCGGAAAATGAAAAAGGCGCGCTTTGTTTTGTGAGCCCGGAAAAAGGGTGGGGGAATGGCTTTGTGGTGAAGTAGGTTTCCCTGCGATTTCCTAAACCTCCTCAGCAATTGAAGAGCGGTTTGGGAAATCTTTTTTTATCTGCTTGTTGGCTGTTAGCTAGTTGGCTTCCCTCATTCGTAGAAATACGTTATAGAGACGCCAACTAGCTTTGTTCTTTACTTTTCGAACGCCTGATCCAAAATGTGTCCTTCTGTCAATTACTTAACAATCAATACTTTCTCTACGTGTCTTCGTTGATTATCCATTACTACTTCCAGAAAATAAATACCACCAGGAATTCCATCTACCAATAATTGCTCCATCCCCAAGTTTACTTCCACTCTTTTTTTCCTCACCGTCGCACCCAAGGCATTCTTAAGTTTTAAGGTAAATGGCCCCGTAAAGTTATTGTCAAATTCAACATGAATCACCTCACTAGCAGGATTTGGATAGACCTTGATTTTCGTCTGAGGAATAAAAATATTTTGGGTAGCAACGACGATAGACGTATCGCAAGGCGGCCCCAGTCCCAGTCGGTAGTTGGGATAATTGGGGATAGAAAAAACATGGTTGCTCGCCAGTTGAATGCTGTGTTGGGCTACATCACAGGCAAGGCCCTTTTCGTCGGGATGATTGATGGTATGGAGGACGTCGACAGAGTTGGTGCTATTGATATATATTCGACAATCTGGTCCCAATTGTGCTAAATAGAAGTTGGTAGGAAAGGGAGACATGAAGCCATCGTATGTAGCGACCTTGACTCTGGAAAATTGCAGATCATCGGCTTCCAAATCAAATTGGTAAATATTGAATTTTGCACTACAATAGACAAACCGAGAATTGGGAGAGATCGCGATGCCTACTGCATTTGTATTTTCTCCTTGAATATTTGCCTGTCTAAAGTTACTTAACAAACCCGTAGCGCGATCAAAATCAAAAACTACCAGATCGTCGAAGGGATTATAACGAGCATAGGTAGTTCCATCAGGAGAAAAGACTGCTTGGCTGCCGCCGCCGGGATCCATTGGGATTCCAATGGATTGTTCGAAAATTGTATCTATTCCGTTTTCGGTAAGTAACAAGGTAACATAGCCGTTACTCATATGTTTAGGTGATAATATCCACCAATCTAAACCATTTGAGTGAATAACGGCAGTTAATTCTGGTCCTGCTAAGCTATCTTGGATAATTAATTCATTCTTTTTTATAACGGCACCCAATCCATTATTTAATGTCATATCAATTGTGGTACAGTATAAAATATCTCCGTAAACATCAATTACAGGATCAGTAATTAGGGTATCTTTTATGTGAAATAAAAGATATTTTTCCTCATCATTTGGTTTTGGTAAAGCGATTAAACCTTGCGCTGCAGAATATCCTCCGGAGTTGCACCAAAAATCATTATGTAATCTTCCTGGATTTAAACTATCTCCGTTCATCATTACATTATTAGTAATATCTGAAATATAGCATCCATTGGTGTAAAATAATAGATTGCCGTCTTTATCAGAAATGGTCGTATTTGTCTGGTTTAGTTCAGCCCCCAATTCCCTGAAAGATATTGTAATCGGATTATCATTAAAATTGATTAAGGTTCCATCTCCTGGTACCGTAGGAGAACCTCTACCAAACAACCAATTGTAATCATATTTAGCTTGAGAAAAAGCCGAAGAATGGATAAAGAAAAGTAGCAAAAAGAAAAGGTAATTTTTTTTCATAATATTGAAAATAAAAAAAAGCTGGGACTTCAGATAGAAATCCCAGCTTTAAATTTTTGAAAGGTAATCTATTTTACAATTACTATTTTTTCTACGTGTTTATCCTGATGATCCAGATAAACCTCTAGAAAATAAATGCCGCTGGGGATTTGGGCAATATCTAATTGAGTACCAGAAACATTGGATGAAATGGTCTTCGTCAAAATAATTGCTCCCAAAGGATCACGTAGCAGTAATTCTGCTTTATTAAATTCTGAATTGTTAAATGAAACATGAATCACCTCGCTAGCCGGATTTGGATAGACCTTTATTTCGGATGGGGGAATAAAAATA
>CALLLR010000217.1 GCA_938008185.1 uncultured Saprospiraceae bacterium | reverse complement strand
CTCAACTTTAAACTGCTGACCAGCTATTGTTACGATTGCAAACATGTGATAAACTTTTTGTTAATTAATAATATTATTCAAATTCCAATTTTTTTTGGAAAATGATTGCAAATATACCAATTTACCCTTAAAATCACAAATAGAAGTGGTTTAGTAATGGTCTTTAAATCAGTATTGAGAAATGAAGATTGAATATTCTTCATTTCTAAAGCCTCGCCGCCAGCTGGGTACCTTGATCAATGGCCCGTTTTGCATCTAATTCGCCCGCTTCTTCCGCTCCTCCGATCAGATGAACCGTTCCTCCTTGTTTGCGTAGTGGATCCACTAAATCGCGCACCGAAACTTGACCGGCACAAACCACAATATTGTCCACCTTCAGCACTCTGGTGGCTCCTGCTACCTCCAAATGCAGGCCCTGCTCGTCAATTTTGGTGTATTGGACCCCTGCAATCATCTCGATTCCCCGGTGCTTCAGACTGCTCCGGTGAATCCAGCCGGTAGTTTTACCAAGATTGGCCCCTAATTTCCCGTGTTTTCGTTGTAATAAATAAATTTTACGGGGGGAGGCTTCCGGAATTGGGGCAGTTAATCCACCCCGAGAACTCAACGCCATATCTACTCCCCATTCTTTCATAAAGGCTGCAGTATTCAAAGAGGTGGGTTCTCCGCCTTGTGATAAGAATTCTGCGACGTCAAAACCAATTCCACCGGCTCCAATAATCGCGATGGAATCACCCATTGGTTTAGTTTTTTCAAGAACTTCTACATAACTCAGCACTTTAGCGTGATCGATGCCTGGAATATTGATCTTACGCGGAACTACGCCCGTAGCCACAATTATTTCGTCGTATCCTTTTTCTTTTAAATCTTCCACTAATACTTTAGTGGATAAATGCAATCGAACGCCCGTCATTGCGATCTGTTTTCGATAATATCGCATCGTCTCATAAAATTCTTCTTTACCCGGAATCTGACAGGCCAGATTAAATTGTCCTCCAATCTGTGGAGCGGCCTCGAATAAATCCACTTCGTGTCCTCGTCCGGCGGCAACCGTAGCGGCCGACAATCCGGCGGGCCCGGCACCAACTACTGCTATTCGTTTAGGATTACCGGCGGAAGTGATGACCAACTCCGTTTCATGACAGGCTATTGGATTGACGAGGCAACTCGCTGTTTTTCGTTTGAAAACGTGATCCAGACAAGCCTGATTGCAACCAATGCAAGTATTGATCTCATCGGCTTTATTTTGTGCCGCCTTATTGACAAAATCAGGATCTGCTAAAAATGGTCGAGCCATTGAAATCATATCTGCGTGTCCGGCGGCTAAAATCTCCTCTCCTTTCTCGGGCGTATTAATTCGGTTGGTCGTGATTAATGGAATATTGACCTCCCCCATCATCCTTTTGGTTACCCAGCTAAATCCGCCACGGGGCACCGAGGTTGCAATGGTTGGTACCCGCGCTTCGTGCCAACCAATACCGGTGTTAATAATCGTTGCACCGGCGGCTTCGACTGCTTTGGCCAGTTGTACGACTTCTTCCCAGGTACTTCCATCTTCCACTAAATCCAACATGGATAATCGATAAATAATAATGAAATCGGGACCCACTTGTTTTCTTGTTTCTTTGATGATCTCGACGGGGAAACGCATTCTGTTTTCGTAGCTGCCGCCCCATTCGTCGGTACGGTGGTTCGTTTTTTTAACTAAAAACTGGTTGATTAAATACCCTTCTGATCCCATGATTTCTACGCCATCATAACCGGCGGATTGTGCGAGTGCAGCAGTATTCCCAAAATCTTTAATGGTTTTTTTGATGCTGTTACTGCTTAGTTTCCACGGGCGAAAAGGAGAGATGGGAGATTTGATAGCAGAAGGTGCAACGGCTAAAGGATGGTAGCCATAGCGGCCTGCGTGTAAAATTTGCATACAGATTTTGCTTCCTGCTTCGTGTACCGCCTGGGTAATAACTTTATGTTTTTTACTTTCGGAAGTGGTGGCCATGCGTGCGGCGAAGGGACCGACCCATCCCGCACGGTTGGGGGCTATTCCACCGGTCACCATCAATCCAACACCACCGCGTGCCCTGGCCGCAAAATACGCCGCCATTTTTTCAAAACCATTCTTTTCTTCCTCTAGTCCCGTATGCATGGATCCCATGAGGACCCGATTCTTTAAGGTTGTAAATCCAAGATCAAGTGGGCGGAGTAGATTAGGGTAGGGCATAAGTTTTATTTTTTGGAAAGTTCGGTAAATACTGGCGGATAGACAAATGGATGAAGTGGTCGATTAAAGAACCTTCTCCATAAAAAAAGCTCAGGTAGATTTTCTGCCTGAGCTTTTTCATAAACCCTGTAAAGAAGTGTTTCTTTATTTCTCAATTTAAAACCATCTTTTTTGTAAGACTACCTTGTTTCGTATGCAGTTGGTAATAAATAACACCACTAGCATTTAAGTCAGCACGACCGACCGGAACTTCGTGGTAACCCTTTGCAAAATGCTGGCTAACCTGGAACAGTTGACGCCCCGTCACATCGTAAAATTCAACAGTAGCTTGCATGGCCGCTGGTAAGTTAAAACCAATTTTTGTTTCTTCAGTAAATGGATTAGGTTGATTTTGGTAGAGTGCCAAAGTGGTAGCAGGAATCAATTGATCAGCTATCTGGAAATTCAACTGTACATCCAACACCGTTTGGTTACTTTGATAAGCAATGGCATTGGTGTAACGAGAATTGATACTTAATACGTCTTTTAGAGCGCCATTTTGTTTCGCCTGAAAAGTAACCGAAAAAGGAGTAATGGCTGCGTCGCTGGTAATTGCCGCAGCAGAAAACCAGTTGGTATTAATCGCACCTTCTTCTTCTAAAATTACAAAGTTATTATCTGTAAGATTTTCTAAAGCGCCCATCTGTACATTCACAAATTTTAAAATGGCTGGATCATAATTTAAAGTATATTGATAACCAACCAGATTCTTGAATTCCTCCGTTGTGAAGTCTATAGTATATGTTTCACCCGCCACAAAGTCCTGATCCTGAACGGTAAAGGTGAGTGTTTCGTCCGCACGGGTATCACCCGCTTGCAAATTACTGGGGTCCGCATTTCCACTGACATCTCCTACCTTTAAGGCCACAAACTGGTTCTCATTATTGTATTCTGATAATTTTACAAAAGAATAATCCGGAATCTCATTTACAAAAGGATTGTAAGGATCCGCAAAATTAATCCCTGCGTCCACAAAACGCCAGGAAGTATTATTAGGGAAATCATTTTCATAATATAATAAAACACGCTGGAGGTCAATTACATCACCGATGGTAACTTCACCGTTTCGATTGATATCTGCGGCAATGGTTTTGTAGGCTGTATCAAAATCTTCGATACGCAGGATATGTCGGATCATCAAGTATAAATCCCAACTATCCAATCCTTCACGAATATTATTTCCTTCGAACGAAGGCGTAATAAAATAACTGTTACAGCTGATATTATCACCTAAAGCATAGGAGCCACTCTGGTCAGAATTAGCAGTTTCAAGAACAGCTTCGGCACTATTGCTAAGTTCGATATTAACCCCTTCTACTGGTGTACCCGTAAAGGTATGAATATCTCCAAAAATGGGTAGCTCACCTGCGCTTGCTACGCAGATAGAATCATGTGGCATTGCTTCGAAAACGTTGGACTGCATAAAAGTAAGATTCGTATTGCGCATCATGATGTCCCGAAAAGTTGTATTAGCAATTTCGTTCTTTTCGCTGGCGGAGAGTCCTGGGTCGTTTTCGTAGTAAAAACGGTCACCGTCACGTAAAACCTGAAATTGGTGAATCATTATTTCCATTACCGTTTCTCCAAATAGAGCATCTGACATATGATCTTCTATCAGCATTCCTACCCAGGGATCGATGTCATTGACACTATCATAGAGCCCCGAAAGAATCGTTACGACTTCCTGGTCAGAGCATATCTGACTAAATTCGGTGTAAGGCGCCAATCCAAAATCTGTCCGGATGGTATTAAAGTCAGATAAACCTCTTTCACGACCTCGATTAATATTGATAGCTGCTAAATCCAGACCACCAAGACCTAATTGTGGCGGTCCAAAAAGGAAGTTACGTACATCGTCTACCACTTTACCGTCCATGTTTTGTTCTACCTGCTGCGCCATTCCTTTAAAGAAATGTTCCATTCCTCCATCCGTTATCATGGCAGGATTAAAAAAGGCTTCGGCCAAAGTTACTGAGCCAAGGTAGGTTCCGTCGTCCTCCATCATTTGTAAGTTACTGTTGAGTAGGGTGTGACCTAGTCGAAACGCTGCAGCGGAAAAAACATTAGTCGCATTGGGGTAAATCAAATGACTGTATCCTTGGTAAGGAGGTAAATGTACACCGATGGTTGGGAGCCACTCGTTGTAAGTGATAGATTGTAAATAACCCGCTACTTTTCTTCGAGCGTGTTGGTATAGTTCTTCGTCCGTCCAGGTTGGATTAACCAGAGCCAGTTCGTCACAAAGACGATTATGCTCTCTGACAAAGAGGGTATGAAATCCAGCGAGTAAAGGTTGTTCGTTGGCCCGTACATCACCAGCGACAAATAGCAGACTGTTAAATGGATTTTCGTTCTCCATGTGTGGTGCTTCACTATCGGTCTGTCCATCTGCCTCGTTTGTAATGGTGTTATAAGGAAGCAGATTTCCTGCGGAGACTTTCAATTTACCACCAACGAAACTACGCAAGTAGTCTGCTCGCTCCTGATCAGAACCATAAACGTTTGAACCATCTATCCAGCTGGTAATGTCATTGGTGAATTTTCTTGGATTACTAATACTGGTACCAGAGTTTGGGCGAGGCATAGAGCGATTCATCCGGATCATGACATTATCATGAGCATTTCCAGGATTAAAATGTACATCGGCGAAATCTACCGCAATGTTGGCAGTTTCTACGGCACTGTTACTAACCGCCGTAACATCATGGTCCAGAAACTGACCGAATACCCAGACAAAATCACTGAGATTCAGTGGATCGTTTAATAATTCTGTTTGTGCAAATAGCGTATTACTGATAATCCGAGGATTCGGTCGGGTAGCACCCGCTGGCGTATTCATCCCATCGGCAAAGCCATTAGAGGTAATTGTACCCAATTCGGCACCCGCAGAGCCCCAATCCTCGTTTAGTAAATTATTTGATGAACCGTCAATGGTTCGGGTTAACTGTGCGCTTAGCTGGAGGGAAATAACAAACGTACAGAAAATTAGTAGAATTCTGAATAACATCTTGTAAGTTTTGTTCATGGAAAATAGCTCAGTCTATTTAACTGTTAACTGAGTTGTCAGAAAAATTCGGTTGGGATTACGTGTTTAGAGGAAAGAAGACTGAAATGGTTATTGTAAATCAGTGGAAAATCATCAACTTCCTCACTTTCTTAATTACTGATAACAAATATATGAGTTTTGTGATAAACTTACCATCAAAATCAAAGATAATTGCTAAAAACTATTGCTTTATTGATATTAACTATGATTGAATACTTCAAGTTCTTAAATAATAGCTGGTGTATGTGTAAAATGACTTTTTTTATTTCTTAATAGGCGTTAAAAATCCGTTAATTAATAGCTTATTGTGCTGCAATTTGGTTAAAGTTTTTTTTAGCAAAAAGTTCAACATTTAAATAAAAAATTGTGAATTTTATTGAAAATCAGTGAGTTATATCATTTTTTTGATTGAATACTCTAAGTATTCATAAAATTATTTTTCTTAAAAATAGAATTTTGTTCACTTTCTGCGTCGATTTCCTCTTTAATCCATTTAACATTTTTCAGTCTAATCAGTAACAACTAAATATTTACTCACTAAACCCTTTAGCTATGAAAAATGGAATGAAATTTTTATCAACGGTGCTGCTTATGCTATTTTCTGGCATAATGCTAAATGCACAAACTTCTAACTATGAGACGACCGCGCGAACTCCTGGATACTGGACTTTTGGATTGAACGGAGGACTGGCTTACCAAACCTCTGATGTTCCCTTTACCACCGAAGGATGGGGAGTTGGTTTGACGCTAGCCAAGAATTTGTATTACCGACCTGGCAGCACTTTTTCCTTTGATCTGCGGGGACGCCTGCTTTACGCCGAGAGTTATGGTTTAGATCACCAGCGATCTTACGGAATTACTCGTAATCCAGTGTTAAATGGTACCGAGGACCTTGATTACACAAAAGCCAGTGGCCAAAGTGGATTTGTTTTTCAAAATAATCGTACTCATTTTGGAGAGATTGGACTGGAAGGCGTTTTAAATTTCAACAAATTAAGAGAAAGGACAAATATCAATCTTTCTTTATTTGGAGGTGTTGGAATTGGTGGATACTGGGCCAGAACGGATCAGAAAAACAACGATGGGAACCTGTATTCTGCCGGATATTTAGGAATTGATACAACCGCTTCCCGTTCTGTAATTCGCCGGGAGTTAAATGATTTGCTGGATGGTTATCACGAAAGTGATGCTCAGGGTAGCGAATTTGGCAATATTGATTTTATGCCTGGTGCTGGTATTGAATTGGGATACCAACTTACGCCGCGTTTTTCGCTAGGGTTGGGTCATAAAATCACCTTTACGCGTACGGATGATTTTGACGGGGTAAGATACGATCACCAGAATAATATTTCTACCGATAACGATTGGCATCATTATACCAACCTGAACCTGCGTTGGATTATTGACCCTAAAAAAGATAAGCAAAAAGGCCCCGACGTGGATATTATAAATCCGCAGAGAACATCGACTACGATCTACCAGCCTTCTGCGTTTATTCGCGCTTCGGTGAAGCACGTGAATAATGCCATGGATATTGATTTAACTGTAAATGGCAAGTCAACTCCTTTCAATTATAATGATAATATTTTAAAAAGTGAATTTAATTTACTGGAAGGAAAGAATACCGTAACGGTAAGTGCCTTCAACGCGACCGGTAGCGACCGTGAAACAGTGACCATTATTTATGTAGATCGATTTAAAGAAGAGGAGCCCGTTATTAATGCGCCACCTCAAGTAAATGATCCGGTCATCGAAGATGTACCCGTTGTGGAGACGCCCGTTACCCCTTATCCAGTGGTGAAAATTACGAGACCTTACCGCAGTAGTGAAACAGTGGAACAGGATCGCTATCGGGTTCAGGCAACCATCGAAAATGTTTATCACAAAAATGATGTTTATTTTACCGTAAATGGTCGACGACAGGATAATTTCTCCTTACGAGGCACCCGTTTTGAGTCGGATATTTATCTGAATGAAGGTAACAACCTTATCAAAATTGAAGCACGTAATCAGCGGGGTAACCGATCCGACCAGGCCACTATTAAATTGACAGAAATGGTCAAATTAGTCAAGCCTTTGGTAGCAATAACTAAGCCGTACCGTGATCCTTATACGACTACTAATAGCCGCGAAAGAATCGAAGCAACCGTGGGACCGCTTGACAACAATTGTAACATCCTTTTTAAAGTAAATGGAAGAAGCATCAGTGGATTTGATTACCGAGGTGATCGTTTTAGTGGAAATGCAGATTTAAAAGAAGGTCGTAACGAAATAGAAATAGTAGCCGCCAATGCCGCAGGAACCAGCTCTGATCGTACCATCATTTACTACGAAGTAGAAAAACAGATCGAAACACCAAGGGTCAATATTACAACGCCTCGAAAAGGCAGCCGTACGGAGAAGGAACGGATTGAAGTGAAAGCGACCACCGAAAATATCAACAGCAAGTCTAACATTGATTTTATCGTCAACGGACGTAAGCAATATGACTTTAGTTTTAATAATCGTACTGGAAGAATCCGCAGTTTGGTAGCACTGGAAAAGGGAAATAATCGTATCGAGATTTCTGTCCGAAATCAGGATGGCAGTGACCAGGACCGGGTAGATGTTGAATACTACATATTGGTCTCGCCTCCAAAGGTGAAGATCACCAAGCCACGGAATAGAACTAAGGTAAACAAAGCAGCTGTAATTTTTACAGGTACAGTGTATAATGTAGATCGTAAAGATCAGGTAGAATTATACTTGAACCAAAAAAGAGTATACGATTTCAATTACTCGAGTGGCCGCGTATCGACCACATTGACTTTAACAAAAGGTAATAACCAGATCGTTCTTAAAGCAAGCAACGAAGGCGGTCAGGATGACGCATCCGTAACGGTGAACTATACCATGCCGGTAATTAAGATTGCCAAGCCTAAAGTAAATTTTACGGTACCATCTAAAAATATAACGACTAAAAAAACTAGTTATAAGGTTACGGTCAAAGTAGAAAACGTAATCAAAAAAGATGAGATGGACTTAAAGGTCAATGGTAAATCTGTATCCTTTAAATTTGATCGCCGACGAAAGACCATTACCGCTTCGGTGAAATTAGCAAAAGGGAACAACCAGTTTATTGCCGCGGCTCGTAACGATTCCGGAACGGCTAGCGATCAGGTGACCATCAAGATGGAAGTAGATGAGCCCGTTGAGATAGGTAGTAAGCCAAGCCAAATAGGCACGGTAAAACTGGCAAAACCGGTGATTGATATTTTTACGATGAGTCAACCTTCTGCGGATCCGTTTAATCCTAATAGGGCGAAAACACGGATTGTAGGATTACTTAAAAATGTAAAATCAAAACCTGAAATTACCTTGACGGTCAATGGTAGCCGTATCCAGAATTTTGATTTTAACGCGACTACCGGACGTTTGGAAATCATTCACACGATTAACAGAGGAACGCACACTGCGGTACTAAAATTAAAGACGAAGGCAGGGACAACGCAAAAGAGTGCATCAATTACTTTCTAAAAATTAAAATTAAGGAGTATTTTTTGAGAGCGGATTCACAGTGGTGGAGCCGCTCTTTTTGGTGGATTAAATGTCCACTTATCTGTCATAGGTTTCTGTAAGTTAACGCATAACATAAAGCATAATATAAGGTAAGTGGCACAAAATTTGTCTTCGAAATGATACAAATCTCCCTTTCGTTTATTCCCCTCGTTTAAGTCTCCTGCTTTGTATAACCATAATAATAACCATTAGAATGCTGACATTCCTACAACGCGCTAAGCCACTTTCTCTAGTTTTATTTTTAAGTGTTTTGTTGTTTAATTCCATTGGTCTCTCTGCTCAGGAAGCAGAAGAAGGGATTAAGATAACGACTGCCCACACAAATTACCAGGATAATTTTGGTAAATCCGTGGCCGTATCCGGTAACTATAGCATCATTGGTGCTTGGACGGATGATGAGCGAGGTCCGGAAGCTGGAGCAGCTTATATTTATTTTCGTGCGGATGAAAAAACGGATCATTGGATTTTAAAAGAAAGACTAATGGCCTCCGATGGGGAAGCATTCAATAATTTTGGGGGAAAAGTAGCAATAGAAGGAGATTATGCCTACGTGACTGCGCAAGGAAATGATGATTTTGCCGGAGCAGTATATGTTTTTAATCGACGGGCAGGAGGAGATGATGCTTGGGGCGAGGTACAAAAAATTACAGCACCTGATAAATCTTCAGGAGATTATTTTGGAACGAGTATTACGGTTAATAACGGCCGAATAGCAGTCGGTGCTTACGGAGAAGATGATAAAGGACGATCCGCCGGGGCCGTTTATACTTATAAATTAGAAGGTGATCAGTGGAATTTTGAATCGAAGATTCACGATCAGGAAGGTGGCGCAAATGATCGATTTGGCAGTAGTGTAGTAATGGATGAAAACACTTTAATTGTTGGGGCTAGTCGAGATAATAAAGCGGGATCGATTGTTATTTTTGAGAAAAAAGAAGCAGGTTGGAATCAGACGTTGAAAATATTTTCTTCGGATGGAAAAGCGAAAGACCGATTTGGTTGCAGTCTTGCGCTCGCGGGAGGCTACCTGGCAGTAGGAGCCGATGGTACGGAAGGATTTATGGGGGCTGTTTACATTTTTGAAAAAAACCTTGGCGGTACAAATAACTGGGGTGAGGTGAAAAAGATTCAACCAATGGACGCAGGAACGGATGATCGTTTTGGTAAAACAATTGCCATGAGCGGAGCATATTTATTGGTAGGTAGTGAGGGCCACGAAATGGGAATGGGCGCGACCTATCTTTTCAGGAAAGGTAAAGAAGGAGAGCATCAATGGGGACTGGCTAATAAAATGAATGCCATGGATGGTTCACCACGGGACTTATTCGGAAGCAGTGTGGCGATGTCGGGAGAAGATATTTTTATCGGTGCTTACCAATCCAATCGAAAGGGTGGAGCGTACGTTTTTAGAGCGGAAGATAAGTCTATCTTCGCAAGCAAGGATGACTAAATTTTTAAATTGAATAAAAGGGGGTGTTCAATTAACTGTGTCTAATCAGTTAGTTCAAATATATAATTAAAATATTATATTCATATTTAATTGTTAATCAGTTTATTAATTGACTAATCTCTTTTTACGCAATGCTTGCGCAACAAAAACACAGATTATTGAATAGTCCCGAATAAAATGGTATGAAACATTTTTAAGTGATTTCTTTACAAATCCCCCAGTTGCGGTCTCAATACAATCTCTTCCATGACCGCAGAAGGACTCATCCGCCACGCGCCCCAGATAGCCTCGGCAATATCGTTGGCTTCCATCAATCTTTTTCTAGGCAAATCGACGCCGGCCCAGGAAGCCGACCAAGTAGCGCCGGGCAAGATTGCACTCACCCGAACCCCTTTGTCTTTTAACTCTTCGCGTAAGACTTTAGAAAAACCATAGAGGGCAAATTTGGAAATACTATAAGAACCACCATTGGGATAAGCGATCTTACTGGCAATAGAACACATATTGAAAATATAACCAGATTTACGACGTACCATGACGGGCGCAATGGCGCGACTTAGATGATAGGCAGAGTAAAGATTGGTGTTGATCTGACTTTCCAGCGTCCCTTCTTTTTCTTTTAAAATTTCGCCGGGTAAAAAGACACCCGCATTATTGACCAGAATATCTATTTGTTTCCAGTGTTTTTTGACAAATTCTGCAAAAATACTCACCTGTTTAGGTTTGCTCATGTCTGTTTTTTTGGTAAGAATCTGAATATTGGGGTAATTTTCCAATAATTCCTTTTTACATTTTTTAAGGTCGGTGGCATTTCGGGCACAAATTGCCAGATTAAAGCCTTGCTGGGCAAATTTTTCGGCAATGGCGCGACCAATTCCCTTGGTTCCTCCCGTGATGATGATATTCATAGTTTTTTTGACAATAATAGACTTTATTCTAAAGTGTTTTGTATGTCATCTACGATTATTTTTTTATTTTTTTATTATTACAAAATAATTCAGTATGATGTATAAAAAAAAGAACAACTTCAACTAAATACAGTTCAAGTACGTTAAAACAACGCCATTACTTAAATAAAGAAAATATAAATCATGCTTACCAAAGTTATTTCTTTATTTTTGCGGCCCATTTTCAACGTTTCCTCAGGAAGTAAAAATCTATGTTCAAAAGCTTATTTTTTCATATTGGTCAATACCTGCTGTTATTAAAACAGGCGATCGCCCGACCAGAGAAGCCCGCTATGTATTGGAAGGAAATGATGAGGCAGATGAATGATATTGGTATCGGGTCGCTAATTATTGTTTGTCTGATCTCCGTATTTATTGGAGCGGTGACAGCGGTACAATTCTCTTATCAGTTGCAGGATAGTTTTATTCCTCCCTATTACATTGGTTATATTGTGCGGGATACTACGATTATTGAGATGGCGCCGATGATCACTTGTCTGGTTTTAGCCGGTAAAGTAGGATCGAATATCGCTGCCGAAATTGGGGGGATGCGGCAAAAAGAGCATATTGACGCCATGGAAATTATGGGTGTTAATACCGCAGCCTATCTAATTACTCCCAAAATTCTGGCTGCGATGGTTGTCATTCCGATGTTGGTTTGCGTTGCGGCGTTTATGAGTATTACCGGAGGGTTGATTGCAAGTGTAGCGGGTGGAATGATTACACAGGCCGATTATATCTTAGGATTGCAATCTTTTTTTGTACCCTACAATGTTTTTATGATGTTTGTCAAAGCGGTAGTTTTTGCCTTTATTCTGACTAGTGTCGCCGCCTACCAGGGATATTATGTGAAGGGAGGAAGTATCGAGCTTGGGGCCGCAAGTACTCAGGCGGTGGTTTATAGTAATATTATGATTCTGTTATCAGATTATATGATTGCCATGTTATTAACGCAATAGAAAATTATGATCATTGCCGAAAATGTGTTCAAGTCTTTTGGTGAGACTAAGGTGCTGAAAGGTATTACCACTAGTTTTTACGCAGGTAAAAACAATCTTATTATTGGAAAAAGTGGAGCGGGAAAAACGGTGTTACTGAAACTCCTAGTTGGACTGCTGGAACCCACAGAAGGGAGGATTATGTATGGAGATCGCGATTTTACCGCCATGGACAAAAAGTCGAAAAGAGAGATCAGGATGGAGGTGGGAATGCTCTTTCAAGGGTCTGCTTTGTTTGATTCGATGACGGTAGAAGAAAATATCCGGTTCCCTTTGGATATGTTTACTAACAAAACTAAAAAAGAAAAACTGGATCGGGTTAATTATTGTCTTGATCGCGTGGAAATGGTCGGAGTTAATGATCGTTATCCAAGTGAGACAAGTGGTGGTATGCAAAAAAGAGTGGGAATTGCTCGGGCCATTGTCCTGGAACCTAAATACTTGTTTTGCGATGAACCTAATTCGGGGCTTGACCCCAAAACTGCATTGCTAATTGATGAGTTAATTCAGAGTATTACCTACGAAAATAATATCACTACGGTCATTAATACCCACGACATGAACTCCGTCATGGGCATTGGCGATAACATAGCGCTGCTCAACCAGGGTCAAATAGCCTGGCACGGTACCAAAAATGAAGTAATGGATACCGATAATACATTTTTGGAAAATTTTATTTTCGCATCTCCTTTCCTGCAACGTTTACGCAACGATGCTTTATCCAACCGACGCTCCTGAGTCGGATACGGTAACAAGACCAGATTTATGTATTTGAGTTGAGGTAGATTCCTCTAAAGAATCATTCTTGGAAATAGCGGTGGTTGTTTTATCTGGCTGTTCCATCAGAAATATAGTAGAAAAACAAACACTAGTTAATAGAATCAGAAAAAGTAGAAATAATGACATTGTAATTCATTTTAGTCCATGGATAAATATCTATGATGTCAACCTAAACACTGCCAGAACAGGGTAAAAGTCAATTTATCATAAAGACCAATAGTAGAAAGTATTACTGGATTTTTGAAAGATGGGGTATCTGAAAATTGATAGTGAGACAATTATACATTTAAATTATTTTGTATTCAAATTGGTTGTCTATTCTAGGTGACAAGGTATTTTAATAAGCTGACTGATTACACTTAGGCTCAAAATAAAATCTTTGTTCATTTTCTTCTCAAAAGGTATCATTGGTTGAGGGAAAGGAGCGTAATAAATCATTTAGGAAGATTGGCCAAAAAAATATTTTTTTTCTGTGACAGAAAATTCTTCCACTGGGAACCCTTTTTAATCCAAAAAATGTTATTAACTTTGCAAATCTACCCACCCACGTGGCGGAATTGGTAGACGCGCTAGGTTGAGGGCCTAGTGTCCGAATAGGACGTGCTGGTTCGATTCCAGTCGTGGGTACAAAGGCTTTGTCAGTAATGATGAAGCCTTTTTTTATTCTAACTTTACACTAAATATCAGCGCTACCTTTAATCCACCAGCCTATGCCACCTTATCAACTTTTAAGATCTGAACCTGGTCTCGATCTGGGTATCTTTAAGATTCGGTTTGATTACCAAAAGAATAACCGTAATCAACACGTGCTGAAAGCGACGGTTCTGGAAGCACCAGACGCTGCCAACGTCGTAGCCATCACACCTAATCAGGAGATCATTCTGGTTCGCCAATTTCGATTTGGAATTGGTCGGGAAACCCTGGAGATTCCGGGTGGCATGGTAGATAAAGGAGAAGATATGCTAGCTGCTTGCGCCCGGGAATTGCTCGAAGAGACCGGTTACGCTTCCAATCAATGGCGCTATCTCGGGCCGATTCAGTCCAACCCGGTTTTTATGGATAGTTTACTTCATCAATACATTGCTACGGATACGGTACTGGTAAACGAAAAACTCCAGTTGGATCCTGCCGAGCAAATCGAAGTAGTTTGCCTTTCTCAGAAAGAAGTCAGAAAACTAATTTTAGATCGTACTATTCAACATCCACATACCCTTACGGCGTTGATGCAGTATTTTTGGGAAATAGATCGAAGACAGGACTCATTTGGAAAAATCTACTAATTTTGTGAAGCTGCTGACCGGTAGCGGGCTTTCTTGTGATGCTATTTTTTAGTAAAACTTTTAACAAAAATATTTTATGAAAAATTTAATTTTCCTATTCGTTGCTTTAATACTGATGCAATCCGTTTCTGCTCAGACCACAGACCCCAAAGATACGGAGGTGTGGGAGCCAGAACCGAAGGTTGTTACGCCCGGGAAAATGAATACGGCACCTTCTGACGCTATTGTCATTTTTGATGGTAAAAATCTGGATGCCTTCACAGATTTATCGGGTAATCCAGCCAGTTGGACGGTAGCGGACGGTGTCTTGACGGTAAAACCCGGGACGGGAGATATTCAGACCCGACAATACTTTGGTGATATGCAGCTGCATCTCGAATGGAGATCTCCGAAGGTGGTGGAAAGCGAAGGGCAGGGTAGAGGTAATAGCGGCGTCTTTCTACAGTCGCGTTACGAAGTGCAAATTTTGGATAGTTACAGGAATCGCACGTATTCCAACGGACAAGCTGGTTCGGTTTACAAGCAGCATATGCCCCTGGTGAATGCTTCGGTCGCACCCGGAGAATGGGAAGTATACGATATTATTTTTCGGGCACCACGTTTTAACAAAGACGGTATAAAAACATCTTCTGCCTACGTGACCGTTATTCACAATGGTGTGGTTATTCAAAATCATTCTGAAATAAAGGGGACCACAGAGTACATTGGAATGCCTAAAAACGAAGCGCACGGTAAAGCACCCATCAAATTACAAGACCACAGCAATTTGGTCAGTTATCGCAACATTTGGGTAAGAGAATTGTAAATTATATTCTATTTTGCAATGATTCCCAAAAAGATAAAAACAGATGGAATGAATATTGATTTATTTTAATCTGATAATTCTTTAAACGATTTCGATCATTCGACCAGAGGGACATTTCCTAAAAAAAGAAAATAAATATATGATAAAGATAGATGGGACAGGAATAGTGCAAATGATGGTGTTGGCCCTATTACTCATTGGAGCAAGTAGTTGTGGAACGGAAAAAAAATCAGAACCGATAACCGTCCCAGTGAATATTGTCTTACCGGAGGTCAACAAACCACTGCCAAAAAAACGGAGTGAAAAAGATTTTACGATTGGTGAAATGATTGACGAGTATCGAGGTATTCCAGTTTATTATAACGGATCACCTTATCAGTCTCAGGGACGTCACGTAAGTCCTGGAGGGTATAATTATGGTATGAAATGGCAGTGCGTAGAATTTGTAAAAAGATATTACTATAATCGATTGAAGCACGAGATGCCGGATACTTACGGTCACGCGAAGGATTTCTTTGATCGGGAATTAAGAGATGGCGATTTTAATCGAAGACGCAATCTCTACCAATTTATCAACGGTGGTGTTTTTAAACCAGCAGCGGATGATATTGTGGTGTACGACGGAGATGATTATGGACACGTGGCCATTATCACAGAAGTAGGGGAGGACTACCTAATGTTGATCCAGCAAAATGTTGGAACGGCTACCCGGCATAAAATTCCTTTTACCAAGCATAACAATCATTATTATATCATGAATCAAAACGTGATTGGTTTTCTGGGAAGGAGAACCTACGAGTAAGGGGTGTTTACCAAATTATTCTAATCATTTTCAATAAAACATGAATCATCCCTAACTTCTTAAAGTTTAAAGTGGTGATTACCCTTGAAATCAGGTTTTTTAACTAGTTAGCCCTCTTTTTACGTAAAAAGAGGGCTAACTAACTGGCCAAGAAGCGAAGAAGCGAACAAGCCAACGGGCTGATCACTTTTAAATAAATAATTTGGGATGACTCCCGTTAATTCGCGATTCTTTAGCGATTTTGGTATGGTGCTCTTTTTTCGTGAACGTAGGTTTCAATTCCTAATTTTTCACTAATTTTTTCTGCCAGATTATCGGCGGAATTGAGCGTGTTGTACCGTCTGGCAAACACTGTATAATATTGTGAAAGGTCAAATACCGCGACTTCCGCATTTGGGTAACCCGCTTTTTTGAGTTGCTTTACCATTTCTTTTGCGTTGGCTTCCAAAAGGAAAGAACCCGTAACGACAAAATATTTTCCGTTGCTACTGCTGCTTCCGGCACTGCTTCCACGATTAGATGAGCCATTATCACTATTCCCATTACCCTTTTCGGTAAGTTGATCATTACGGGCAGTGATGGCTTTTCTTGCCGATTCTGCTTCGCTCTCTTCGTCCACATCTTCGGGGTCTTTTTCAAAAACTTTGCTAGACATGTCGTCTGCCTTCATGGCAATTTTATCTTTCGCTTCAATTGCTTCTTTTTTCAGTTCACTCATTTCCTCTGCTCCCTTGTCGTAGAGATCGTCAAGATTTGCTTTAGCGTCGCTTAGTCCCTCTCCAACGGACGAGCCGAGGTCATCAGGAATGGTATTTTCGAGAAGAGGATCGCTGATTTGTTTACAAGATTTGGCAACGGTAATAATCCAGATACCGATACAGATGACCAGGATGATCATCCCAATCCATTTTAATAGACCGCTCATAGTGTTTGTTTTTTGCTGTTGTATAATCTGTAAGGATAGACGATCAAATATTTTCGTTCATCCTGGGGATAACAACATTTTTAATAAAATCGCCTTTAGAATTTAATGTGTTAAAAAATAAATTCGGATAGCTGTCATAGTCATAGATCTTCAAAATTAGGGTTTATTCCTTAGAATGGCAATGAAGCCGCTATTTTTTGCTTTTAAGATATTTCTAACGCATTCCTTTCACATAAAGGTCGATTCCTGCTTTTTTGATCTGTGCCGCTTCTGTATTAGCGGTTGCTTTGTCAGAAAAACTGCCCAGAGAAATTAAATTCAGATTTTTTTCGGACAAAACAATACTGGCTTTTTGGTATCCTAATTTTTTTAAGCGCAATACTTCCTTTACTGCATTGTCTGCACTAGCATACGAACCCGCCACCAAAATATATTTAGACGGAATAAAATTTTTGGTAGATTGGTTATATTCCTGGGGACGAGCGGGCGATGTGGCAACTTCATTTTCGCCTTTTTCAATATTAAAGGTAGATTTTGTATTAGTCTTTTTAGAATTACTTCCCTTGGCGTTAAATTCTCCGGCGAGCGCTTTTCCTTTTTCTACCAATGCCACCTTTTGTTCTTTTATATCTGTTTCATTAGTCGGTGGAGCAGATTGTGTTGAGGAAGTCCCTTCTTTTCTTTCGTAAGGCCGTGCTTCTTCCTGAACGGGTTCTCTGTAAAAGTCCTCTTTACTGCGCGACTTTCCTTCTATATCAAGACGATTACCGCGTACGGCTTCCATTGCTTTTTGTCCGTTGGTTTTTTCTGTGGGGGGCGTAGTTACTTCTGGATTTTTGACCGTTGGTAATTTCTTTTTTTCAATCTCTGGAGTTACTTTTTTCATTTCTTTGATAGCAGACTGATTCAGTCTTTTTTCTGAATTATCGGCGAGTGCTTCTTCGAGAACATCCGATTCGGTCGTTTCAGCTTTTGCGAAATTACTCAGATAGGTCATGCCTTTATAGCCGGCCCATAAAAGGCCTAAGAGTAATAATATGACAATAAAATCCTTCATTTTAAAAAATTTATAAAACTGAGTTTATCAAGTCCTTTTGAAAAACTGATTACTAGTTTGTTTAGTTTATGGAAACACTTTTCTATATAGACAACTTCATAGCCTAAATTAAAGGTTTTACCAGAATTATAAAAGCTTTTTCGAGCTTTTCTCGCTTACTTTTAGATTTAGTAATCCTCCTCCCAGCGCAAAGTGAACTAATTTGGTTACTTCCTGGGGAGTGAAAAGCGCACGAATTCCTTTTTCACAAAGTGCAAACCAACCTGCCTTATCTTTAGCGAGTTTGGAATAGCGATCTTTTTGTCCGGCAAATTTAGAATTTTTTATAATAATACAACGTTCTTTGGTTACAACCAGCCAGTCGATCGTTGTCTCAAAAATCTGACTGCCTATTTTTAATTTTAATGGATAGGAACGATAGATTTTTCCTTTTCCATATTGGTCTATCTCCTGATAAAACTGTTTCGACCATTGACAAATTTCAACACTATTAGTAAAGTCTTCCGCTTCGTACCGCGAAATCAATTCTTCGGCCATTGCCAATCTTTGATCTGCTTTACGTACTAGATTATCGGCCAGAAAAAAGTCCTTTATCAGCCGTCCCAGCGGACGAAGGTTTTGCATGTCGGCCACGACGAGTCCGCTGCTGTATGCTTTGAACGTACCCGGATTTATTTTGAGTGCTCCTCGTTTGTAATAATTATCTGCGTCAATCAGATAGGGAGGATATGATTTTCCTGCTGGTCGTTTTTCAAAATAACTTAGCAGTCCTTCTTCCGTTTCAACCTGTGGAAAGTCCCGCTGAAAATGGGTCACTTCCGGATGTATGATAATGGGTTGATCATTCCAGGTCCAGATAGATTCACTCGAACTTTGATCCAGGGTAGGGCGATCTTCGTCGCCATCGTGGCAGCAGCGATTTAGCCATTTGGTTTGCGGTCTGTTGCGACTCGGAAAAACAAGATAATCCCGGGCACGAGTAATCCCTACGTAGAGCAATCGCGCCTCTTCTTGCAATCCTTGGTAACGACTAATTTCCTTTTCTGGACTTGCTTCGATCCGTTCGGCAAGACCTGTACCTCTGAGTTGTTGCCCATAGGGATTAATCCAGTATCGTAACCAACGATTCCCAAGGATATTGTTTAAGTCTACCTCTTCGGACTCCGCCACAATGTTCATTCCCCACAGATTATCCCGAAATCCATTTTCAAGGTTATGACAAATTACGACTGGCCATTCGAGTCCTTTGCTACGGTGATAAGTAAGTAAATTAACCGCATCGGTTCCTTCTCCTGATCCACGTGCATCTTTTTCGCCTACAGCCATCTCGTTGAGATACAATAAAAAACCTCCCAGGGAAGCTGCTGTGTGCAGCCGATTACAATTATCTTCGTACTGTAAGGCAAATTTACGGAGCATATCCACGTTATCCATTCTTTGGGGGATGTTTCCCCAGTGAGCCATGATTCTACGGAGATCCAAAGCTTCCAGTAATAGATTAAGCATTTCTGTACTGGATAACTCGGAGGCTCTGGTCCGTAAATCATTTAATTTTTTGATCAATGGCTGATCGCTGCTCCAGTGGTGGTAACGACGTTTTTGGTCTTCCAGTTCTAACCATTCGAGCCGGTTTTCAATTATTTTTTCTATTTTTTTATTAGCTCCTAACAATAATATTTCAGCAATTGAGAGTGAGTCGGAACGGTGGAGCATAAACTTTAAACAGGCCAGAATTAATTTGGCTTCTGCCGTGTCCAGCAACCCAGTTCGAGCGATTGCCGCTTTTAGTCCCGCTTGGTGAAGGGCTTCGGCTATATTGAGACATTCCTTATTGGTACGACATAAAATGGCGATATCTCCCGGGCGTACTTTTCGCATTTCTCCGGAATGGCGATCTATTACGGGAACCTCCCGTACCATCATTTTTTGCACGCTAGCGGCCAGTGCACCATTGGTCCAGTCTTTTCCTGGTTCGCGTCCTTCTCCGTCAAATTCAAAATGCCAGTTGATCAGTGCGTCCTGCATTTCGAGCGGTTCTCCCTTAAAATTAGGATCCTCCGGATTATTCGCTTTGGTGCGTTTGGGTTTTAGTGGAATTTGTTCTTTTGGTAAATTTTTAAATGCTTTTGTAAAAATAGCGTTGGTCAAGTGAACGATATCTTCGCGGGAACGCCAGCTATATTCTTGAATATCTTCTTTTTTAACACCACCATTTTGTTTGATAATTTCCATCATCAGGCGCGGCTCTGCCCCCCGAAAACCGTAAATAGATTGTTTTGGATCTCCTACCCAAACGGAATATTTTGCAATCTGAGAAAGTTTTAAAAATATTTCTAATTGAATAGGACTGGTATCCTGAAATTCGTCTACCATGAGCAAGTCCAGTTCGGAGGCTAGAATTTCGCGTACGGTTTCCTGGTCCAGTAACCGATTGACCTGAATTTCCATATCAATATAGTCGATCAGACCCCGCTGCTTTTTGTAAGTTTCGTATTCTTGAATTGCTTCAATGGCAATATCAAAAATGGTGGTTAAATAGTTTTTTATGTCTGCGTGAAAGGCTGGATGGGTATCATGTTTACGGGCTAAATCAATCAAATCCGCAATATCATCTTTACTTTTTGCGCCAACGGCCAGTTTACTAATCTTCACCCACTCGTGCCAATTGAGAGAGTCGCCCAGATCAACTTTTCTGAGCATCCCTTTTAGGACGTCTACAACCTTTTCCGTTTTTTTAGTCACATCTTGATTAGCCTCCAGGCGATTAATGGTATCGCGGATTTCGTTGGCAAAATTTTGGGAAAGTGTTTCACCGGAAACGGAAGCAACATTGCCTAAAAAAGCAGTAAGGGTTTTAATGGAATTGTCCCGGCTTTTGAGCAAGACTTCCGTCGAAAAATCATTGGCCCGGGCGGTATCCGTTAGTCTCTTTATTTCTTGTCGCCAGTCATAATAATCATTTTTACTTAATCCCAGCCGGACACTGTATTTTTCCATTTCCCGGATTCGGTCGAGCCGCAAAACAGTTGCCAGTGAACGATTGAATAATATTTGTTGATCTTCATCGGCAATAATATCTACCTGTGGAGAAACACCGGCCAGAAAAGCAAAACGTTTAAGAAGTTTGACGCCGAGTCCGTGTACCGTTCCAATCAGGGCATTGGTCAAGGCATTGGCTTCGTTCACCAATCCTTCTTCGAGTAATTTTACGCGGACTCTTTCCTGAAGTTCGGCTGCGGCTTTGGTTGTAAAAGTAGTAGCGATCACGCCGCTGGCTCGGAACCCAGTACGGAGTAAACCCACCATCTCTTCGGTTAGCCGATAAGTTTTACCACTACCTGCACCCGCTGATATTATTTTTAAATTCATTTATTTATATTGATTAATTCTAACATTATTTTTGTAAATAAATATTAGAATTTATTTTTCCACATCATGGACTCAACGGGTTTGAGGGTTCGTTCGGTATATTTTGCGTTTTTCTTTTTATTGTAATAATTTTCTACTTCTCCTTCTACCGAAAAATAAATCAATTGTCCAATCGGCATACCTGCGTAAACGCGAACAGGATGAACACAAGAAATTTCCAGCGTCCAGGTGTTACAAAATCCAACATCTCCCTTTCCCGCCGTCGCGTGAATATCGATTCCTAAACGACCAACGCTGGATTTACCTTCCAGAAAAGGAACCGCATTATGGGTTTCGGTATATTCCTCCGTGACGCCCAGATATAGGGTGCCCGGCTGAATCACGAACCCCTCTTCTGGAATAATAATCTCCTTAATGGTGTTGTGTTTTTTTGCATCCAGTATTTTGTTTTCATAAACTGCCAAATATTTACTGAGATGAACATCATAAGAATTTGTGCCGAGACACGCTGAATTGTAAGGCTCAATCACAATTTCACCAGTGACAATGGCAGTTTTAATACTTGTATCAGATAAAATCATAAGAGAATATTTTTTTAAAATTTTATTTAATTCGAATCAGGGGTTGAATACTTAGCTAATCCTTTGTCTGTCCATTAAAAACTTTCTGCTATTTGCCGCTTGCTTCTGGCTTCTTGCTTCACTTGACCGCGATAGAAGAGGGCAAGAAGCCAGAAGCGAGTAGCAAAAAGCAGAAGCAATATAACTTTGAAGTTGATCTTGCTCTAATCAAGAAATTTATTTTTAAACCCTGATTCGCATTATTAATCAAATAACATCAATTTTCCAGACAATTAAACTCCGGTCATCGCTGGCCGAAATTAATTCATTGCGATAAGGAGACCAAAACAAGTCGTTGACCGAGTTAACGTGTCCTGCGTATTTTTTTAAATCGAGTGATTTTTTTAAACTATAATCTTCCGCATTCCAAATACGGATCGTTTTATCTCGGCTGGCCGTCGCAAAAAACTGACCTCTCGGGTCAAAAGCAATGGCATTGATAGTAAACCAGTGCGCCGCTTCCGAAAAGACGGACTGGTAGCCATTCTGAACATTCCAAACCCGGAGATGCGCATCTCTTCCGCCACTAAAAAGATAACGGTTATCCGGGCTATACTGAAGTGCAAAAACAGATTTTCCGTGCGCATTAGCAATGGTCTGTTTTATTTCTAGCGTATCGGCATCCAGAATGTAAATGTTTTCGTCGCTGGCACCGATAGCGAGTTCATTACGAGTTCTAGCATAGGTAATACTACGCAGACTATGGTAACTGAGTTGTAAACTCTCCATACTTCGTTCTTCCGTTTTGTACCAGCGGGTTATTTTTCCACCACCACCGAGCGTAAAAACAAAATTGTCTAATTCTAGAATAGCGAAGACGCCATTTTTATGGTGGGCAATATTCTTGGTAGATTCCGGATGGCCGGGCTTTACCCAATGAACGCCCCCGTTCATATCCCCAACGACCAGGGTTTTAGAGACAGAGATATATTTTAAAGAAAAAATATTGGTGTCTATTCTGGCGATTAATTTTCCTTCTTCGGGATCATCCAGTGACCATTGTACAATCCAGCCATCCCCGGCCCCTGATAAAATAGTCTGCGACTCCGGGCCTGCTTCGACCGTAAATACGGAAGCACGGTGACCAGTCAGTTGGGCTATTTTTTTTGCGAGGATTTGCATGGAACAAAGATAGCAAATTGTATCGGTCCGTAGATGATTGTCAGCGATCGATAAGATGGAAGTTTCTTCATTCGTAAAAAAAAACTAATTTCGCAGTATGGCATTAACTTTTCACCGAAAAATACAGCTGGAAGGCGAATTGGGTCTCTGGCATATTGAAGAAACAGAAGCATATTTTTTAGAACGACTGCAATTACGTCGGCGGGAGTATCAACAACTGGAACTATTGAAAGGCAATCGCCGTCTGGAATGGATGGCGGGTCGGTGGTTGTTGCATCTGATGTCTGGTCGTAAGATGCGGGGCAGTTGTTTAAAGGATGAATTTGGAAAACCCTATTTGTCGGATTCTCTGTACGAAATATCCATCAGTCATTCCCGTGATCAGGTGGCCGTTCTGGCCGCTCCCTGTTTGGTGGGCGTAGATATTCAAAAAATTATTGGGAAAATTGAACGAATTGCTCATAAATTTATGCGTGAGCCTGAAATGCGCAGCTTGCGGGATGCGACCCGGCTGGAACATCTACACGTTTATTGGGGTGCTAAAGAAGCACTTTATAAAGCATACGGTCGGAAATCGCTTGATTTTAAAGAACATATTTTTATCGATCCTTTTGGCTATGATCCAAAGGGAGGCATTTGTACCGGACACGTTAGCAAGGATGAGTATTTACAATTTTTTGAAGTAAAATACGAATTGATTAAAGAGGAGTATATGCTGGTAACCGCGCTGGAAGATACTGGCGATATGCGAATCACTTGAAAAAACAACATTCAAAACTGATAAAAATCAAAAAATGAAACATCTTCTTTCTTTTTTGTTTGGTGTTCTACTGACCTCCGTTTTTTTTACTTTTTATTTGAAAAATCGTTTGGCTGGTACGACTCCTGACGTTGTTACCGAGCGAGAAACCATACCAGGCGATGCAGCTTCGCCCGGACTTCCCGATGGATTTAGAAAATTCTACGAAAACTTCCATCGGGATAGTATTTTTCAATTAAATCATATCCATTTTCCGCTGGAAGGTATTCCTGAAAAAGAAACGGAAGATACAGATTTTGGTAATTTTTATTGGAAAAAAGAAAATTGGAACTTGCACCGGCCTTTCAATGCGATGGACGGATCATTTATCAGAGAGTTTCATCCCGTAGGAGAAAATATCGTCATTGAAAATATTCTGCATACAGAAGCCAATTACGGGATGCAACGTCGTTTCTCCAAAGATGGAGATGATTGGTATCTAATCTATTATGCGGCGATGAACAAGTTGGTAGAGCCAGAAGTCGAATCGGAATTACAATAGTATTCTTTTTAAAAGCGGTTCCACAAAAAAAGAAGAGGTAATCGTTGTGAAACGGTTACCTCTTCTTAATTTTATTTAAGCACTTATCTAGTCTGTAGGAAATTATTTCACTACGCTGATTTCGATTCTTCGATTTTCTGCACGACCTTCGGCTGTATCATTGCTAGCCGCAGGATTTGCCGCACCGAAACCTTTTGCCGTGATACGAGTAGCATCAATACCTTTCGCTACTAAATGATTCATTACGCTGGCAGCACGTGCTTCAGATAAAGCTACATTCTTTTCTGCGTTACCAGTATTATCTGTGTAACCTGCCACCTGAACTTTAACGTCTGGGTAAGCTTTAAGAACTTCAGCGAGGTTATCTACTTCCGTAGTTTCGCCACTGATGTCGGCACTTCCTACCGCAAAGTTAAGATTTTTGAATCGGAAAGACTCGTCACCTTCTGCTCCGCTAGCCAGGAAGTTGCTAAATTTTTCACCAGCAGAACCAGCCGCAAATTTAATACTACCCAATGCTTCCCGTGCAGCTTTAGTAGTTGCATCTAAAGCACCTTCCGCCATATCACCCGCTTTGTCTACCATGTTTCCGGCAGCGTCAGCCGTAGCAGCAGCTCCGTCTTTTACGGCATTTGCAGCATCTCCAGCCATATCACCTGCTTTGTCAGCCAGGTTGGTAGCACCTTCGGTAATACCAGAAGTGGCATCCGATAAAGCATCTGCAGGATTATTATTAGTAAAGAACCAGTAAGCACCACCCGCTAAAAGCGCGATTAATGCTAAAGGTAAAATTTTGCTGAGAATACCACTTCCAGCGTTTGCTGTTTCGGCAACCGCTGCCCGGCCGGTATTAGCGGCATTAGCAACAGTAGATCCTACGTTACTACCTACATTACCTGCGTCAAAGCCCAGGATGTTGCCCATGCCTGCTGGTAAAGCAGCAGCTACATGTTTTTTCTGTGTTCCTAAAAAGTTGGAAAGTCCGCTGGCATCCAGTGCTTTGTTCTTTACATAGCGACCTAGCATGCTCATGACAAGAGGTGCCGCCATACTCATCAAAGAAGACGAGTTGCTCTTTTTCATACCAGTCATAGAGCCAATCATGTCCACTACGGAACCCAATTTATTGCCCATCAGGCTGCTAAGAATAGAACTTCCGGAGTTCATTAAGCTTGAGGTTGCATTACCACCGCCAAAAAGACCGCCTAAATTATCAAGCATGCTGCCGTCAAAGTTGCCTTTGTTGAGCATATTAATTAAACCCGCAGCGCCCGTGCTGGAGCTACCGTTGTTGATGACACTACCTAAGATAGAAGGTAATGCTGCGCCCATTGCACTCTTTACGACACCTTCGTCGGCACCGAGGAATTTTCCAATTTGAGAATACTGTGATCCACCCATTTGGCTGGA
>CALLLR010000216.1 GCA_938008185.1 uncultured Saprospiraceae bacterium | reverse complement strand
AACCGGGCACTTTGAAAAGAAAATACAGGGAAGTTTTGTAATCCTAAAAAAAAAACCGAAGTTTGACCCACCTTAATCATTTATATGAAACATCGTATAAGCTGGCTTCTTTATTTGCTTCTTTTCACTGTCACAACCTCAGTTGCTCAGGACGGTCCTGCTATGGATTTTATGCGCAGTACTGGTAAGATTTACGTTGTGGTAGCGGTTATTGTAGTGGGTTTTATTGGCCTCGTTTGTTTTATGTTTTATATGGACAAAAAATTAACAAAATTAGAGGACCAAATTAAAAATCATGGCAAAAGCTAAAAAAGTTAAACAACCGGTTGCCACCGTGAGCTTTCTCGAAAGTGTCAGTAGCAACTTTGACCGGGCAGCCGCCCACACTGGTTTACCCAAAGGATTACTAGCGCAGATTAAAGCCTGTAATTCCGTTTATCAAATGCGATTTCCGGTGAAAATCGGAAAAGACTATCAGGTAATAGAAGCTTATCGGGTACAACACAGTCACCACCGCCTTCCTACCAAAGGAGGAATCCGGTATTCTCAAAAAGTGCATCAGGAAGAAGTCATGGCGCTGGCCTCGCTGATGACTTATAAGTGTGCGATCGTGGACGTTCCCTTTGGAGGTGCGAAAGGTGGCGTAAAGATTTCTCCCAGGGATTACTCGGAAAGTGAGTTACAGCTCATCACCCGTCGGTACACCGCAGAGTTAATTCGTAAAAACTTTATCGGTCCTGGTATTGACGTGCCTGCTCCGGATTATGGAACGGGATCACGGGAAATGGCCTGGATTCTGGATACGTATATTTCCTTCAAAGGAGGAGAGATCGATGCGGCCGGATGTGTCACCGGAAAACCTGTTCACCAAAATGGTATTCAGGGAAGAACAGAAGCAACTGGACGTGGCGTTTTCTATGGAGTACGCGAAGCCGTTAGCCATAAAGATGATATGGAAAAACTCGGGTTGACTACCGGACTGGCGGGCAAACGAGTCGCTATTCAGGGGTTCGGCAATGTGGGGAGTCACTGTGCCAAGATTTTTCAGCAAGAAGGAGATGCGCTCATCATCTGTATCGCAGAGCACGATGGTGCCATTTATAACAAAAAAGGAATAGATATTGCCAAGCTGGTAAAACATCATAAAAAGACGGGATCAATTATGGGGTTTGCCGGAGCAGAGGAAATGTCGCAGCGTAAGAAGGTACTGGAAATTGATTGTGATATTCTGATACCCGCAGCACTGGAAAATCAAATCCGGGTGGATAATGCCCCCCGAATTAAAGCTAGAATTATCGCAGAGGCAGCCAACGGCCCCATAACTTCAGAGGCAGATGCCATTTTGCGTAAAAAAGGAGTAATGGTCATTCCGGATATGTATATCAACGCCGGTGGGGTAACCGTGTCTTATTTTGAATGGCTAAAGAATTTATCGCACATGCGTTTTGGTCGGATGGAAAAACGTTTTGATAACCAAACTTACACAAATATTGTAGCTTTGGTCGAAAGACTAACTGGTAAAACGATTGGTATGAAGGAAAGAGATTTTCTGACCCGTGGAGCCGACGAAGTTGACCTGGTACGTTCCGGACTGGAAGAAACCATGATCACTGCTTATAACCAGATTCGAGCGGTTAAAAAACGTAAAAGAAAAGTCGAAGATCTACGAACGGCCGCTTTTATCAGCGCCCTGGAAAAGATCAGTAGTGATTATATCGCTTTGGGAATTTTTCCTTAGTATTTTAAAGGAATTTTATCAAAAGAAAATAATCATCTAACAGCGTTATCCCGAATTATTTATTTAGCCAGGAATTGCCTGTTGGCTTTTTAACTTGTATGCCTGTTGGCCCTCTTTTTACATAAAAAGAGGGCCAACTAGCTAATGGCTATTGAGCAGAAGAATGCTGTTCTACAACCCCAATCGCAGGATCAGATGATTATGCTGAAATTTGGGAGGACTTCTGTTTTTTTATAAAAATAAATAATTTATCCTTTTATTGATTCAGAATAATATTTTAAAACATTCACTTAAAAGCATTTATTAACAAATAATTAATGGGTTTTTTACCTGATTGCTTGTATTTTATTTTATTTGTAAATAAATTGCATCATATTTTTAATAAACAAGAAATTAGATTAACATGGATAATAGTAACACCGGCACGGATAACAAACTGGATAAAATTGATTTACAGATTTTAAAAATTTTACAAGAACATAGCAAGATTACCAACCTTGATTTATCCAAACAAATTGGATTGTCACCTGCCCCTACTTTGGAAAGGGTGAAAAAACTGGAACAATCAGGCATCATCGAATCTTACCACGCGGTAGTTAATCAACAAAGCATTGGGTTAAATGTAAAAACGTTTGTATTGGTGTCTTTGGCCTGGCAAAAAGAAGGTGCCCTGAATCACTTTCTCGATAAAATTAAGGCAATTGACGAAATCACCGAATGTTATATTATCACGGGTGAAGCAGATTTTTTAATTAAAATAGTTTGTAAGGATATTCCTACTTACGAAAAATTATTATTCAAAACGCTTTCCCAAATTGAGGAGATTGAACGTTTAAAAACATTAATGACTTTATCTACCGTAAAAGATTCACGGATTCTGCCTTTTAATTATCAGCCCGCATAAAAAAAGTCAGTGATCAATTTATAAGAGAAAATACTTTCACGTGTCGTAATTTTCGGCACGTGATTTTTTTTAAAAATTTATGACCAAATCCAAAAAAAAACAACCCCAGTTACTTTGGCAAATAGACAAACCTGGTTTGCCTGGCACTTCTTATCTTTTTGGAACCATGCACGTAAGGGATATTCGGGCCTTTGATTATCAAGCGTTGGTTTGTGAAAAAATACTTTCCTGTGATGCTTTTGCGACCGAAATAAATTTAAATCAGGCCGAGCTTTTACTGAGCGAACAATCCATGGATTTGCCAGCGGGACAACACCTGGCTGATTTTTACTCTCCCAAGAAATACGCGAAAATCACCCGTTTCTTCGAAAAATATACCGGTATGAATATTCAGCATTTTGAAAATGCTAAACCAATGATGTTGACAAATTTCGTCACGAGTAGCCTGCTGAATAACGATCAGCCGGTTTCGCTGGATCAGTTTTTATGGGGATTTGCCGAAAAGAACGATCGGATTTTGTTAGGCATTGAAGCGGTAGAGGAACAGATCGCATTAATGGAAAAAATTCCGCTGGATTATCAGGCAGCCGCTCTTTGGTCGATGGTCAAAAATGTATCTCGATTTAGAAAAAGTCTTTTAAAATTATCCAGCCTTTATCAGGAAGGAAATCTGGCTAAAATTTTAAAATCGGCCAAAAAAAGTACCGGTAAGTTGCGAAAGATGATGATCTATGATCGCAATGAGATTATGGCCCAACGAATCGCTCTGTTGGTGGCGGAACAATCGTTGTTTTCTGCGGTGGGTGCCGGTCACCTTGGCGGTAAGAAAGGAATTCTGAAGAAGTTAAAAACAGCTGGTTTTCGCCTGAAGTCTGTTCCTAATAGTAGTCCACCCAGTCTAAAACCTATAAAGGAAGATAATTCTGAATTATTGTGACATTTAAGGTATTATCCCGTCTTAAGGAAGTATAGAAGTTGTTTAAAAACTCCCAAATTGCCTGCGAGCTGATAAAATCCTCCAACCTGCCTGCCGGCAAAGGCAGGCTCGTCGCCTTTTTTCTCGTCAATAGCGCGGCTATTCACTCAAAAAAGACGCTAAAGTTGAATAATTTTCTCTAGCTCTCGGCTGCTTTTGGATTCTTAAACAACTTCATTTCTACTATTTTCCAAAATAAATACTTTTGGAGAAAGATATTCCTGTTTTGTACTGAAATTTTTTACGCTCTAATTCCTTCTGAGAAATTTTTTTTAACCAACTTACACAATGAGCAATACCCCTTTTGATTTTAAAAACAAAAAAGATCGCAACGATTTTTTTATCGCCCTCTTCGTTATCCTTTTCTTCGGTTGGCTATTTTATTATTTTGGTTATCAGCGTAATACTGATCTGGATTTGCTGGAGGATGATGTTGCCGTAGCAAGCATTGCGACGGACATTGGAGATACCGATGGAGATGGTATTCTAAACACCAGTGATACTTGTCCACTACAACCCGGACTAGCCAATGCGGGTGGATGTCCGAGAGATAGCGATGGTGATGGAGTGAATGATTATTATGACCGTTGCCCGGAAACTCAGGGGAAAAAGAAAAATAAAGGCTGTCCAGAATTAATTGGTCAGGACATGGACGGAGATGGTTTTGTGGGCGAAGCAGACCTTTGTCCCGATATTGCGGGTCCGGACAATGGATGTCCTCCTGACTTTGATAAAGACGGGGTGCCAAATGAGGTAGATGATTGCCCGCGACAAAAAGGATCGGTTGCTAATAACGGCTGTCCTCCGGATCAGGATCTGGACGGTGTCCCCGACGGGATTGACAAATGTCCCAGCGTGGCAGGAATCAAGGAAAATGCTGGTTGTCCCGCCGATACCGATCGAGATGGTGTTTACGATGCAGAAGATAAATGTCCTAATTTGGCCGGAATTACCGCCAATGCTGGTTGTCCCGCCGATACGGATAAGGATGGTGTTTACGACAGCGAAGATAAATGTCCCAAAGAAAAGGGACCCGTCAGTAATGGTGGCTGTCCTGCTAAAGTTGCGGATAAAGATGGAGACGGGGTACCGGATGAATTGGACAAATGCCCGAATCGCGCAGGTCCCGCATCAACAAAGGGCTGCCCGGAAGTTGAAATGACCGTGGCAGAAAAGAAAGTAATTTCAGACGCGATTAGTAGTGTGGTTTTCCTTCCTGCCAGTGCGAACCTGACCGAATATTCGAAAGGACTCGTTACAAAAATTGCGGCCCTGATGAAAAAATATCCAGACGCAAAACTCAGAATCAGTGGTCATACGGATTCATTGGGACAAGCGGGTGATAACCTGACCCTTTCTCGGAATCGAGCCGCCTCCTGCTTAAATTTATTAGCAAATAAAGGCGTGGACAAAAACCGGATGTCTTCGCAAGGCTTCGGAGAGACAAAACCGATTGCGGATAATAATACCAAGGCGGGACGTCAGAAGAATCGTCGGGTAGAGTTTGAATTGTATTATTAGGTTGAGGCGCTGCGCTGGTTGAATCGCTGCGCTGTTGAGGCTACGGTTTTATTTTAATTCTTCCAGATAATTCTTCCAGATAATTTTTCAGATCAGATTTATAAGATTGGAAGTCAGTTATTGGTCTTTATTTCGATTCCGTGAATTTTCAAAGTCCTTTCTCCAGGTCGATATCATGGTCTTTTCTTTTTAAAGAACTGGTCAAATTCGGGTTTCACAGTAATCAGTCCAAAATAGAGTTCATTAAGATTTTTCCCGTAATTCCGATTCTCAAAAAATGATTCTAACTCAACCGATAAGTCATTTATCCAATTATTCTGCTCTGGTGTCAGACTCGTGTAAAGTGAAATTCTAAAAATCAATTTGAATTAATTCTAATAATCCAGCAAAAAAAACTACCAAAATCTAAATAGCTCCAACCTCTCAACAAGCGCAGCGTCTCAACGCGCGAAGCGCCTTTACCAGCGCAGCGCCCCAACCAGCCCAGCGCCTCACCCCTCCGCCGGCACCGCCACGCAAGTCATAAAGCCCAGCGACCGTTGTTTTTCCAGCATGGTAACCGGCAGGTAGGCCATTTTTCCTCTTACGTATCCCCAGAATTCGGGTTCCATACTTTTAGACCAGTCAATTTCCCTCTTTTCCATTTCGCTCATCCACTTGAGCGTGTATGGGTCAAGCGTTCCGTAAGGATACGAACGAATCACTTTCCAGCCGTTATTTTCCATCAAGGTTTGCATGGTTTCCGGCGTCCACAGCGCGGTATGCCGGGGCGTATGGTATCCAGCCCAGTGGGGCCCGTAATCCCTTCGGGTTTTAGAATCGAAATTAGGTACTTCCACGACCAGGTGGGTATTGGGGTGACTTCTATTTTTGAGTGCCTGAAGTGTTCCTGCGGGATCATAATCGTGTTCCAGATAATGCCACATGGTAATCAAGTCTGGCGGTGGAAATTGCTCGACCGATTCAATTTCGCCAACGTAAAGTTCAATACCCTCATAAAGCGATTTACTCATGGCCCAGCCACTGTCCGAAAAGTCAATACCGATGGTTCGGCAGGAAGGATGTTTTTCTTTTAATAATTTTAAAAAATCGGGTTTCCCGCAGCCGATATCCAATACGACAGAATCGGAATTTGGAGAAACGTATTTGGTCACGGTATCCACTCTTTTTTGGTCTACTTTCTTTTGATCTCCTGCGACCAACATTCCATATTTTCCCCAGGCCGCATCGCCGCGGTAGGGTAGATACCACTGGCTATAGTATTCATTCAGATTTTCCACTGGAACCCGTGGGTTTAAAAAAACCAATCCACAATTTCCACATTGGTCAAAATTAAAAGTCTCGCCGGAGGGGTGCATCATGGCTTTGGTCTTTTGTACCGAAGAAAATTTATGGTGCTGGCAAGCGAGACATTCTTTGATTTGTTCCTTCATAATAATTGTTAATCAGTTAATTGGTTTGTCAATCTCTTCTGACGCACTGCTAGCGCAACAAAAGACAAAGCTCCCTGAACGGTCTCACTCTCATTCTAAAAATCCCGTTCGTATATTTTCAACCTTACCTGTTTTCCTTTTGGGGTAGGTGTTTCATCCGTAAAGACCAGGTGGATACCATCCAGTTCTTCTAATTGAGGTCGTTTGTGTGGTGTGATGACCACCAATTGGGAAGTGGATTCAAAAATTTGGGAAACAAGCGGGTAGAGTTGCTCCCGCGGGCAGAGGTGCAGTGCAAAACTGGCAATGACGGTCGTGTAGGTTTCGGGCAGCCCTTTTCGAATTACCTCTTTAAAAGAAAGAGAAAGTGCTTTTTTGCCGGTTCTTTTTTGGAATGCTTGTCGGGTGTAAGGATCGCTGCCTGTGGTGTTTTCAAATCCCATGGTGGCGAGCGCAGCCGTTACTTCCCCACTTCCACAACAAAAATCCAATGCTTTTTCGTAATTTAACTGTGATTTATTTTTTTTCAGCAGAGTTACGATTTGCGGTTCGTGGGGATTGGTGTAGTGCCAGCCGGACTTTTTATAAAATCCATCCACCCCTAAATCTTCGTATTCTTTGCGGATTGGCTTCACCGTAGTTTTGTTTTAATTTTTCCCTTCCTTGGCCTCCGCCTCCGCATCTTTTTCGTCGTGTTTGAGTACCTTACGCCGACTTTTCAGCGGCATGTAGCGGTAGGGTTTTTCCTGAAAATCAGTCAGCACTTTGCTGAGCGTTTCGCTGGTTTGGTTGAGGTTTTTATAAAGTTGATCATCGTTGAGCATCAATCCAATCGTACCTTCCCCGTTTTTCATTTTATCTACCATTTCGTTCAGGTTGCTAACCATTTTATCCGAGGTGGCCAAAGTTGTCTGTAATTGCTGAACGGCCTGATTGGCGGATTCGAGGGTGGTATCCGCTTTGGACATAGTTCTGTTGAGATTCAATTGACTCAGGTCATTGGTAAAGGTCTCAGTACTGGCAAGAATACCCGTAATTTTATCATTATTATCGGCTAAGGTGTTGGTAAGTTTTGCCATATTGGACATGGTCGTATTGAGATTTTGCGCGTTATTCCGCATAATGGATTCCAGTTGTTGGGTAGAAGCTTTAAGATTCTCCAGGGTAGTTGCCAAATCGCGAATCGATTGCCCAATTTTATTATCCGGGTCCGGATCGTTTATTTTTTGATTAACCGTATCGATCATTCCCCCGAGATTTTGTCTGAGCGCAGCCGTATATTCGTTGATATCGTCTTTTGGTAGCATGGAACCAAGGACACCCAAGGTAACTCCCTTTAGCGATCCTTCGTCCTGGACACAATCCGGCCCCGTGCAGTTTTTATTATTTCCAATGGCGACATAACTACCTCCCATAATGGAAGATCCAATTTCAGCGATGGCATCCTGATGGATTCTAACCTCCTTTTTGATATGTAAAGTAACTAATACCGAATTCATATCATTAGGGTCAAGCTTTACAACTGACACACCTCCAATTGGGAATCCATTCATAAAGACGGGAGAAGATGGAGAAAGCTGATCAACCTGGTCATATTTAACGTAAATAGTTGTATCATTTGAAAAAACGTTTTGTCCCTTCATAAACTTGACACCAATAACTCCTATGATGAGGCTTACAATGGCTAGTATTCCAATTTTAATTTCGTTTGACATATTCTAAATTTTCCAAAACAAAAAGTGATTAATATGCTTGTCTAACTGGCAACCACCCAAATTGTTCCGGTATTCGAGTTTTGGTTAGATTTTTTGTGGTGCAAATTTATAAAAAATAAAGACTTGTGCTTTCATTCAATACGAGATCAATGGGTATATTTGCCTTAAATAACCTATTGAAAATTTTAAAGAACTTAATAAAAGGTGGATTTACCAAGATTTATGCGCTTGAGGAAAGTGTTAAAGTCCGGATTACCGGTCACAGAACCTGGATTTTCCCGTTTCTAAATAGAATGGGTATAGGCTATATTTTCAAACTAATTCTAGCGTTTTTTGCAAAAAAATTATTCTTTGATCTTTTTACGGAATATACTGTTGATTCTTTTCTTTTTAGGTGCTATTACTCCGGTAGAGGCTCAGGTGTTTTCGATTCGGGATACGGTACCACAAAAAATTAAAAAGCCTTCTCTGGATAGTGTGCCTGTCATAGCCGATTCCCTGAAAATCCGTGCGGGTGATTTTTCCAGTAAACTGGATTCTATTCGAGAAACCACTAATTCGGGCAGTTTTGGCGCACCCGAATCCAGTGGCCTTGATCCACGGGTAAAGGTGGCGGAGAGTGGATTGGATGAAATAATTGATTACTCGTCCGTAGACAGCCAGCGTATGGACGTCAAAAATCAGATTGTTTATTTATTTGGGGATGCAAAAGTAATTTATGGCGGTCGTACCCTCACGGCAGATTATATTATTTTTGATATGAAAAATAATATAGCATCGGCCGAAGGAGTCCTTGATTCGATTACCGGAGAAATTTCGGGCCTTCCATATTTTGAAGACGGCGAGCAAAAATTTGAATCGGAACGTTTAAAGTATAACTTTAAAAAAGGAAAAGGAATCATCTACGGTGCCCGAACCCAGCAGTCAGACATGTACATTCTCGGAAATCGTACCAAATACATCAGCCAGGAGACCAAAGATACGCTGGTGGATGATGTTATTTACTCTTCCAATGCGCTCGTTACCACCTGTAATCACGACCAACCTCATTTTGGGTTTCGGGCCAATAAAATAAAAGTTGTGCCGGATAAAGTAGCCGTGGTGGGACCAGCCAATCTGGAAATCGCTGGAGTAGCCACTCCCATTGTTTTGCCATTTGGGTTTTTTCCCTTGAGTAAGAATAAACAGACGGGAATGGTGCGGGGCGAATTTGAACGATCCAGTAGTTTGGGATTAGGTTTTAGAGGATTTGGCTGGTATTTTCCGATTAGTGATTATATGGATTTTACACTCCGTTCCGATATCTATACGCGGGGTACTTTCAGATTGTACGGTGATATGAATTACTACCGCCGGTACAAGTATCGGGGATCATTGAATCTGACGATCACCAGTAATAAAACAGAAGCAGGTCTTGATTTTTTCCGCAATAATTCTGTTGGTTTGCGGTGGACGCACAACCAGGATTCAAAAGCCAATCCAGCGCAAAGCTTTGGAGGTTCACTGAATTTACAAACCAATAATAATCAGGCCGCCACTTACAACGATGCGGACAGCAGACTGGAGAATACAATTCGTTCCAACATCAACTATACAAACAGTTTTCCTGATAAAGGTTATCGATTTACTGCGGGATTAAGTCATTCCCAGAACACTCGATCCCGTCAGGTATTGATTGATTTTCCAAACGCAGACTTTCAGGTATCGCAATTTTCTCCTTTCAAAAGAAAAGTACCCGGAGCAGAACCTGCCTGGTACGAGAAAATTAAGGTGCGTTACAGCGCTAACTTAAAAGGTCGGTTAACGGCCACAGATACCACGCTATTTACCCAACAGACGCTGGATGATTTACAGGTAGGAATGCGGCATCGGGCTTCTGCCAACGCGAGTTTTAATTTATTTAAATACATTCAGGTTGGACCAAATATCAATTACACAGAAGTCTGGAATATTAAGTCTTTGGAGAAAACGTTGAACCCGGAACTGATCATCGAAGTGGATTCGGTTCAGCTCAATCCGGGAGAAGATAAGGTGCCCGTCTTCGATACGATCGCATATGGTACCGTAGAAGAAAGGCTAGTTTACGGATTTAATCCTTATCGATTATTTAACACTGGCGTATCCGCCTCGACCAAATTATTCGGTACCCTGAAATTCAAGAAAGGTCGACTACGGGGCATCCGACATCAGATTTCGCCCAGTGTTAGTTTTAACTACACGCCGGATTATACTTCAGGATTTTTAGATTATTTCCGGGAGGTCGATACCGATACCCGGGAGGAGTTTAATAATCCGGAAGAGTATAATATTTTTGGTGAATCTATCTACGAGCGCCCCTCCGCTAGTGGGGAACAAAGGAACCTGAACTTTTCCTTGGGTAATGTGGTAGAAGCTAAATATTTTTCTAAAAAAGATAGTATTGATAAGAAATTCAGGTTGATTAATAGCCTCAACGTATCCGGTACGTATAATATGGCGGCAGATTCACAAAACTGGAGTGTGATTCGATTTTCGGGGAATACCTACCTCTTTGATAAGCTAACTACGTTGACTTATAGCTGGCGACTAGATCCTTACGCATTGGATGAAGAAGGCAGTCGGTCCAACAATTTTAACCTCAGCGAGAATGGAAATTTATTACGGTTTGTCGATGCGGATATTGGCCTAACTACCCGGATGCCGCTGAAAAAATTAAAGGAACTTATTACGGGTAAAAAAGCCACACCATCATCGAGTAGTGACAGGCGAAGTGGTTCTTCTGGGAGTGGGGGCCCTCCTTCGGGATTTGGGGACGATCCTCCGGACGACCGAACCAGACCGAACCAGTCTGTACAGCGGCCAGTTAGTTTGTGGGAATGGTTTGAAAATTTTTCCCTTACCCACGATTTCCGGGCGCGTTTGCAAAGGGTAGACGGACGCGATACGCTGATCGTACAAACCCACGGTATCCGTACGACTGGTAATATTCAATTAACGGAAAAATGGCGATTGAACTTTGGAAATATCGCTTATGATTTTAAAAACAAGGCCTTTTCTTATCCGAGTCTGGGCTTTACCAGAGACCTGCACTGTTGGGAACTCAACATGCAGTGGTATCCAGAATCAGGTATTTATACTTTCTCCTTAAAGGTAAAACCGGGATCTTTGGGCTTTATCAGTGTTCCGTGGGGAAGGAACCGATTTGATGGGGCGAATGCGTTTCGTTGACGGACAGAGGGGGTGTTCAATTAACTGTGTCTGATCAGTTAGTTCAGATATATGATTAACTATTATGTTCATAATTATTTGTTAATCAGTTTATTAGTGAGCCCACTCAAAAAAGTGATTTTCGCGCAGAGGAGCAGAGAACGCAGAGATTCTTTGACGTGCTTGCTTGACCGGTAGGCAGGTAAATCTTTTCTGCCTGCCGGTAGGCAAGGTATCGTGAATCAAATATGAATATTAGTTTTTGTTAATGAAATTCAAGAAATGTGTTTTCTTAGTTTTTAGAGCAGGTTCATTGGTTTATCAGTCCCTTTTTACGTAACAAAAAACACGGATTAATGAATAGTCCCGGCAGGGTGCGGAGGAGAACTTCGCGTCTTCGTGGCAAAAAAGAAAAGCCACAAAGCCACAAAGGAAAACAGGTAATGACCATATAGCGCCATTATTCTGTACTTAGAATTATTCAATTTAGGCACTCAACGATTCAACGATTCAAGAGCAAAGCGCCTCAACCAGCGCAGCCCCTCAACCCCGAGCTACCCATTCTCCTCCTTTCTTTTAATATTAAAATACGTTTCAATCTGGGCCCTTACCGGAATAGATTCGTTGTTGACTACGTAGTGATTATTTTGTTTGGCATCAATAATTCTGGACTTGACGTTGTCTTGTAGTTGCAATTTTACAAAGTCCAGGATCTCTTTACGAAGGCTGGGGTCGTAGATTGGGAAGGTAGTTTCAATCCGGTGGCTTAGGTTACGGACCATCCAATCAGCACTGGACAAGTAAATATCTTCCTTTCCATTGTTATGAAAAATGAAAATGCGGGAATGTTCCAGGTATCGATCCACAATACTGACTACTTCGATATTTTCACTTATTCCCTTTACGCCCGGAACCAACGAACAGATACCGCGAATGATCAGTTTTATTTTTACGCCTGCCTGACTGGCTTCGTATAATTTGATAATCATTTTTTTATCCTGCAAGCTATTGAGCTTTAGAATGATGTGGGCCGGTTTGCCTTTTTTGGCATGTTGAATTTCGCGGTCGATTTTTTCGACTAATTTTAATCTTAAATTAAATTGGCCAACGAGGAGATGTTGAAATTTTTGTTTTGGAACTTTTACGGTTTCTAAAAAAGAAAATACCCGGCCCACCTCTCTGGTTAGTCGGGTGTCGGCAGTAAATAATCCAAAGTCGCTGTATACCTTAGCGGTTCCTTCGTGAAAATTTCCGGTACTTAAATACCCGTATAATTGGATTTGATCTTTTTCCCGACGGGCAATCAGTGCTATCTTGGAATGCACCTTCAATCCGGGAAAACTATAGCGAACACTAACCCCTGCTTTTTCCAGTTTTTCACCCCACCGAAGATTTGCTTCCTCATCAAATCTCGCCTTTACCTCCACAAAAACACTTACCTGTTTGCCTGCCTTTACGGCATCCATGAGGGCATTCATGATCTGGGATTTTTTGGCAACACGGTACTGTACCACTTTGATATGCGTGACGTCCGGGTCTGTAGCTGCGGTCTGAAACAATTTTACCACCGAATCATAAGAATGATAAGGCACGTGAATCATATGATCGCGTTTTTTTATGGATTTAAAAATATCATTCGAATTTTCCAGGGCCTTGTAGGTAATGGGAGGCAACGGATTGTTTTTCAGGTGATCATACCCAAAATCAGGAAAAGAGAAAAAGTCAAAATTATTATGGTATCTCCCTTCGGGCAATAAATCCAGATCTTCCAGGTCAAAAGTTTCACATAAAATAGAAAGTAGTTCTGCGGGCATCGAACGATCATAAACCAAACGGGATGGTGGTCCTACGTTTCTTTTGATCAGGCTTTTTTTAATTTTTTGGACCAGGTCGCCGGAAAATTCATCCTCGATGTATAATTCGGCATCACGGGTTAATTTGATGGAAAAAGCGTCAATAATTTCGTATCCCGGAAAAACAAAACCCGCAGCGAAGCGAATAATATCATCAATCATAATCAGATCGTGCTTCCCTTCGGAGGAAGGAAGGTCAATAAACCGAGGTAGATGATCGGAAGGGATTTTTAGTACTGCGAAGCGATCCTTTGAATTATTATCTTTCAGCGCTTCTTTCATTTGCAGGGTAAGGTAAAGCGCTGCATTATTGAGGAAAGGTTTAATCTTTTTGGGAACCAATAATACCGGTTGTACGAAAGGCAGGAGATTTTCTTCAAAATAATCCAGCAGGAATTCTGCTTGCTCATTGGACAAATCCATTCTACGGAGCAAGTTGATATTGTATTCTCCCAATTCAGGTACGATCTGATTTTCAAAAATCTCCCCAAATTCAGACTGTTGTTTATTGACTATCTTCAGTAATTGGGTCAAAACGGTACGAGGATCAAATTCGAGCTGGGCTTTGGTTTTCTTACCGACCCTTACCAGATTTCTGATACCAGCGATCCGAACTCGGAAAAATTCGTCGAGGTTAGAAGAATAAATGGCCAAAAATTTTAATCGCTCCAATAATGGAACCGTTGGGTCTTTAGCCTCTTGTAATACCCGATAATTGAAGGATAACCAACTAATGTCGCGGTGAATGTAGGGTACAGATTTTTCTTTCATGCTGTTAAAAGTGCCTTAGTAGATAGATATAACTTTTGTAAAGATGTCTTGCCACAAAGGCTTGTCTATGGTCTAAAACAAACCAAGTTGCCCGCCATCCTCAAAAATAGGGAGGGTAGGACCACGGAGACTAGCTTCTGGAATCCTTTCTTTAATTTTCTGGGTCAAATATAAGGTAATTTCCGGGGCTAATAAATTATCTGGTTCGTGTGGGAAAAAATAAATTTCGTGGATTCCTTGAGTGATCCACTCTTTTAGCCGTTGGATCCATTCGTCCAGTCGGGAATAATCGCTGTCGATCAGCCCGTTTCCAACCCAGCGAATCATCGCAAAGTTGGTGGTAATTCCTTGATGCAGTACGTCCCGGCGGCCCGCTACATCGGTGATGACCGCACTTACGTGGTAAGCACGGAGCAAGGAAAACAGTTTTTCGGTTTCCTGGGGTGTTTCGAACCAGCTGGGATGACGGACTTCCACGGCAAGTTGGATGGATTTAGGCCAGTTTTTTAAAAAAGTATCAAGTTGTGCGTACCGATCAGCGCCCCAGTAGGGAGGTAATTGCATAAAACAGGGACCCAATTGCTCGCCGAGTTCCTGGATGCTTTCGCAAAATTTGGTCATCAGACCACTACCAATGCCCATATCCCGTGCGTGGCTGACCTGCTTGACGACCTTGGGGCAAAAACGAAAATCTTTCGGGGTCGCTTTTTTCCAATTATGAATGGTTTCCAGAGTTGGAATTCGATAATGGGTGGTATTTAATTCGATGGTATTAAACTGCTGTCCGTAGTATTTTAGGTATTCTTTGGTCTTTGCTTTTTGTGGGTAAACATTGCCGACCCATTCCTTCATAGACCAGCCCGTGCAGCCTGCGTAGATTTTGGCTGGACTGCTTCGTGCTGGCAAACCAGCCAGGGTAGATCGGGTGAATTCCGGATCTGGTACCAGTGCAAAATCTATTTTTTCGGGATGTTCTGATTTTCCAAATTTCATAGTCTGTTTTTTTAAGTGTTTTTTTGAAACTTTGTATGGGAATCAAATGACCATTTAAAATTATGCTGTGTCCCTAAACTCCGGTCGTTTCTTGATTAGCCAAAAATCTGTTTTTTCTATTCAAAATCTTCAGACCTGAACTCAATTGGCTAACAAGGTTTTTATAGGAATGTTTGATTTTTTTAACAAGTTCAGCTTATTCCTTATATTTGGACTAAAAATATAAAAATGAAATCGTTCAAAAAAAGATACCTGCTATTTATTCCGCTATTGTTGGTATTGGTTGGATTTTTGGGACCACGGGTTTCTTTTGCTCCCATTACGTTGAGTGAAGAGAATTTTATTATGCAGATTGATCAACTGGATACTTTTTTGGCCGCACGGGCGTCGAAGGTGGATAAGCTAAAACCAGAAAATGAGTCGCGGATTATCTGGGCAGATTCGGTCCGTAAAACACCTTACAGTATCGTTTACTTACATGGATTTTCGGCGGGGCCGATGGAAGGTGCTCCGGTACATTTTGAGTTGGCAAAACGGTACGGCTGTAATCTTTATTTACCCCGGCTGGCGGGCCACGGAATTGCCGATACCATGTCTTTTAAAAATTTGACCCCCGACCAATTGGTAGATGATGCCAAGGAAGCTTTGGATATCGGACACTTGATTGGAGAAAAAGTAATTTTAATGTCCTGCTCTACCGGAGGAACGCTTTCGACCTATCTTACTGCCAAATTTCCGGAGCGGGTGGCGGCTCAATTATTATACAGCCCTAATTTTGAGATCTATGATTCTAACGCAAAATTTTTGACCGGACCGTGGGGTAAACAAATTGCCAAAATAGTAAAGGGCAGTGATTATAATAGTTTTACACCGCCTCCCGGAGGAGAAAAATACTGGACGACTACCTATCGTATAGAAGGAGCGATGGCTTTACAAAAACTGTTGGATGATACGGCGACACCCGAAATATTTCAGGCAGTTACCAAACCCTATTTTTTAGGATACTACTATAAATCAGAAGAGGAGTCGGACCACGTGGTTTCCGTCCCTGCTATGCTGAAATTTAATGAACAAACCGCTACGCCCGCTGACCAAAAGCGGTGTATGGCTTTTCCCAACGCCGGCAACCACGTGATGATTTCTGATATTATGGCGAAGGATTATTCGAAGGTGGTCAAGGAGACGGATAAATTTTTGGAGGAAGTGATTGGAATGCGGAGGGGGAAATAGGAATTGGAATGTTTTTTTTGGTGTCAGGAAATTTTTAGGATGAGCGTATTTGATCTCCAATCTCTTTGATTTCATTCAGTAATGCTGCAAATATTTTTTCATCCGTAAATGGATTCATGACGCTACACCTCAAATACCGATTGCCAGAGAGGACGACCGAAACGATGTAAAAATTTCCTTGTTCGACCAAGGTATTTTGAATTTTTTCGTTTAGTAAATTTAAGTCCAATCTGGTATCTGGTTCGTACCGAAAATTGACAATGTTAGCCTCGGGAGTTAGCAATAATTCAAAGTCATCCTGGCGTTCAATCAGTTTAGCGAACGAGCGGGCGAGACCATACAAATGGTCGTAATTATCTCCAAAAATTTCTTTACCGTGGGCTTTTAGAATTGCGTATACTTTGGTGGACATCATTAATTTGGTGCATTCAAAAGTACGTTTACCCGAGTGGTACCATTCCTGCGCTTTCTCTGCGTTCCACAAATAAGCCGCTTGTTGTGAAAAAGTTTTATAACTATCTAATTCGTTTTTAAATAAAAGGGCGGTGCTCAACGCGGGGGTCAATAACATTTTATGAAAATCAATTACCACCGAATCCGCTCGTTCAATTCCATTTGCCAGGTGTTGATATTTTTTAGAAAAAACCACGCCGCTGCCGTGCGCCCCATCCACGTGGAACCATAAATTATTGGCTTCCGAAAAATCCGCCATTTCGGACAACGGATCATAAGAACCCGTCGCCGTAGAACAAGCACAGCCCACTACCGCAAAGACTTCCAAACCTTCTGCTTTTGCTTTTTCTAAATATTTTGGTAAAAGATCCGTTTTGATTTTAAACGCCTCATCTACCGGAACCTTGATAATACCCCTCGTTCCCAAACCCATGATCCGGGCCGCCCGGTCGATGCAGTAATGACTTGCTTCGGAGACGATGATGGCGAGGGGCTGATCGTGGCCGATTTCCCAAATGTCCTGGGAAAGGATTGCTCTTCGGGCCGCCAGCAGGGCGGTCAAGTTCGCCAGCGTTCCGCCCGACGTCATAAACCCGCCTGCGGTATCCGGAAAACCAATTTCTTTATTTACCAAATCCGTAATTAATTTTTCCAGGGCATTGCTCGCCATTCCCATTTCATAAACCCCCGTACCATTATTCAATAAATCGGAAAACATCCCGGCAATACTCGCGATGGGAGCGGGCACCGAAACCTGATGCCCCACGTAATTGGGATGGTGGACCTTAATCGATCCGGCAAATACGGCGGAAAAAATGGCCTCCATAGAATGATCGCTGGCTAGATGTTGTTCCCAAAAATCTAGTGCTTCGTCAGGTGTCTGGTAGGCTAAGACCTTTCCTGGCGTATCACTTTGCATCGCTTCCAGATGATCAGCCAGCTGATTGACCATTTGGTGTCCGAGCCGACGAAAAGTGGCTGGATCGTATACTTTTTTGAGAGAATCAGGGAGCAGGAGGGGTTTATTTTTCATAATACAACATCAGAATGGGGGTTAAAATATTCGGCAAAATAAGTGTATCTTTGTGAGAAATAGTATAAAATTTATGTCTTTAGCAGAAAAAGAAGCATTAATGATCCGAATTGACGCGGCATTGGACACAATCCGTCCTCATTTGGCGGTGGATGGTGGAAATGTGGAATTGGTGGACGTTACGGATGACCTCAAAGTGCAAATCAAATGGTTGGGAAATTGTGAAGGTTGTGCCATGTCTGCGATGACCATGCGAGCCGGAATCGAACAAACCCTGCAAGGAAAAATTCCGGAACTCTCCGGCGTAGAAGCGGTGAACGGAATCGGGGCTTAATATCCATATTTTTATGTTAATCCACGTTGAATTTTTAGATAGAAATTTATCTGATTATTGGGAATGTGCTGTTTGCTATTTGCTGTTTGCTGTTTGCTGTTTGCTAGTGCCTCGGGATCAAAGTAAAGGATACCTTAGGGGGACCGTTCAATAATCTGTGTTTTTTGTTGCGCAAGTATTGCATAAAAAGGGACCAGTTAACTAATAGAATGATTAACAAATAATTATGAATACAATATTTTAATTATATATTTGAACTAACTGATTAGACACAGTTAATTGAACACCCCCCCTTAGGGGAGACTATTTTTTTATCAAACAATGCGCGCAGAAGGAGGATAGCCGTAGCTACCCGACTGATAAGCAAAGAAGTATGATGAAAAAAGAGACCGCATAAGGTGTCGGTTATTTAGTTCCCGAGGCACTAGCTTCTTGCTTCTTGCTTCTTGCTTCTTGCTTCATTCGACCGTGGGTAAAGAATACAAAAAGCTGGTGGCAAATAAAAATAACAATTGTATAATAAGATGGTAATACCTAAGTTCGTAGATTTATTTTTAAACCCTGATTCATAACAATGAACCGCAAAGAACTCTACCAGGCAATCATGCAAAAAGGGACGTACCTTTGTGTGGGATTAGATACGGATATGAGCCGTATTCCGAAGCACTTGCTAGGCGAAAAAGACCCAATTTTAGAATTTAATAAGCAAATCATCAATGCGACCAAAGATCTTTGTGTCGCTTATAAACCCAACGTGGCTTTTTACGAAGCGCAAGGCTCCAGAGGCTGGCGCTCGCTCGAACGAACGATGGATTTGATTCCTGAAACGCATTTTACCATCGCAGACGCCAAGCGTGGGGACATCGGTAATACATCCCGGATGTACGCCAAGGCATTTTTTGATAATATGAATTTTGATGCGGTGACCGTTGCTCCTTACATGGGGGTAGATTCGGTGATGCCGTTTTTGGAATTCGACAATAAGTGGGTAATTCTGTTGGCCTTAACGTCTAATAAAGGAAGTAAAGACTTTCAGTTTACCATGCAGGAAAAAGAGCAACCGCTCTACGAAAAAGTCATGCGTCGGGCGCAGGAGTGGGGGACGGCCGAAAATCTGATGTTTGTTACGGGCGCTACGCAATCTGCACATATTGAAAAAATCCGGGAAATTGCGCCGGATCACTTTTTACTAGTACCTGGCGTTGGTGCGCAGGGAGGAAGTTTGCAGGGTGTATCAATGACGGGACTGAATGGGCAGGGAGGTTTGCTGGTTAATTCTTCCCGTGGAATTATTTACGCGGGAGACGGAGAAGATTTTGCGGTAAAGGCACGCGAGGCGGCTTTGGTGATTAAGAAGGAGATGGGGGCGTTGCTGAATCAGCGGTATGTGGCGGGAAATTGAGGAACCAGGAATAAAATATTGATTGCTAATACTGACATAAACATACGTTAAAGAGAAGCCAACCAGCCAAACAATGATTTATTTATTTGTTAAGTGGGCAACGCGGATTGCCATTCGTGTTTTTTTTCGTAAAATATATTTTTATAACAAGGATGTTGTAAAAGCGGGGGTGCCGACTATTATGGCGATTAACCATCCTACGGCATTTATTGATCCAATTTTTGTTGCGAGTTATATTGCTCCCAAGACGTATACGATGTTGCGGGGTGATTTATTTAATAGTCCTTTTAAAATCTGGTTGTTAGATCAAATCGGGACGATTCCGATTTTTCGGTTTAGAAATGGT
>CALLLR010000215.1 GCA_938008185.1 uncultured Saprospiraceae bacterium | reverse complement strand
GAGGTCATTTTTCAACGCTCCTAAATTCAGAATTTCCAATAATCTTTCAAACTGTCCTTCGGTTCCGGTCGACAAGATAATTTCTACTTGGTCTTTGGTTAACAATATATCACCGTAAGGGGCAATATTCGGATGCTCACTACCCATCCTTTGGGGCAGGTGTCCGGCGTTGAGCCAGTTACTTGCCTGATTGACCAAAGACGCTACCCCACTATCATAGAGCGTTGCCTGTACTTCACTCCCCTCTCTCGTCCGCTCGCGGTGTAAAAGCGCTACCAGAATACCTTCTTTTAATTGGTGAGCCGTGAGTACATCCATCAGAGCTACAGGAAGTTTTACAGGACCCCGATCCGCCTCTCCGTTCATGGACAACCAGCCCGTTTCCGCCTGCATCAATACATCAAATCCGGGCCGCTTATCGGTTAGACCATAGGCGGAAATATTGGCGTAAATAATGGACTGGTTGGCAGATCGAATAGTAGCGTAGTCTAATCCTAATTTGTTAGCGGAGGGTGCTTTAAAGTTGGAAATTACGATATCGGCAGTAGTTAAATGACTGGTTAGCAATTCATAATCTTTTGTATCACTTAAATCTAGCATTAAGCTTTCTTTTCCCCAGTTTACACTGTGATAATAAGCGGAGTCCTTTGCGGTCGGATCTTCGGAAGGTAATTTCCATTTCCGGGTTACATCGCCATTGGTGGTTTTATTTTCTATTTTTAAAACATTAGCACCCAGCTCAGCAAAGAACATTCCGACGGATGGCCCCGCGAGAACGGAGGCAAGTTCTATAATTTTGAGATCTTTGAAAAAAGTAGAAAGGTTCATTTTCGAAATTTTTAATAATCCGCCCACCGAAAACTCATTGCATTTACCATTACCGTTTCCTGCTCAGTATCATCTCCCACTGAAAAAGCCACCACAATTATCAGATTGCAGTGGCTTTAACCATTAATTTTAGATATTATCTTTTTTTCTTCTTCGGTTTACCCTTGTCGTCCAGGAATTTACCTTCTTTCATCTGTCCTAAATAAGTAACATCTCTCATTCGTCGGTATTGCTCCATTAGATGATCAATTTCTTTTTTTGTTTCACGGTGGATTTTAATGCCTCGCCCGTGGCTTCCGCCACTCAATTCAATGTAAAATCCATCTTTTAATTTTGGTGGTTTCAATGATGGTCTTGCCATAATCGTACAAAATTTTTTTCGGCGGTCATGAAAGATTCATCACGCCTTTTGATTAAAAAATACCGTAAGCTTTCTTACGATTTGCGAAAAAACAGCCTGTTAAAGACCTTTTTCCCGAACTTTTCGAAGATACACTTTATCAGTGATATTATCAAGATTTTGTTGATAAAATACCCTCAATGCGGTAATATTTAATAAAAACAGGATAAAATGACTTATTTTTTTACGCAGATACACCTAATTCATACTAAAAGACGAATTTGTGGAGGCAGTAATTTTACAGCTGATCAAGGCAGAAAATCCGGAGATATGGCATAGCATAATGAGGAATTTTCTAACGCAAAGCAGATTTAAAGTTACCAGTCCATATGCTCAATTAATTTATGCTCCAAGCACTAAGTTCCTTCGGTCCAGCTCCTTTTTTACCAGCCCGTACTCCCGGCTCATATCGCCCACCACCGCCGTATTTTCCTGTGCTCGTCGCACCAGATAAGGAAATACGTCCTCCACCAAACCGTAAGGCACATATTTTGCCGCCGTAAAACCAGCGTGCGCCAGGTTATAAGTCAGGTGATCACTCATGCCGTACAGCTGACAAAAAAGGGCGTGCGGATGATCCCGCGGAATCCCTTTTTCTTCCATTAATTCAGCCATTAACAAACAACTCTCCTGATTATGCGTCGCATTACAAACGGCAATTTTTTCGTAGTTATCCAGACAAAATCGCAGCGCCATATTATAGCCATCATCCGTGGCTGCTTTATCAATCTGAATCGGAGAGTTATAACCCATTTCTTTCGCACGATTGCGTTCTTTGTCCATATAAGCACCACGGACCAACTTTGCACCAATCATAAAATCATGCACTTCCGCATAGGAAAAATTATCCATCAAAAATTGCAGACGATCGTGGCGGTACATCTGATAGGTATTGTAAACCACTACCCGCTCCTGATTGTAACGACGCATCATTAACAATACCAGGTGATCAATCGTATTCTGTATCCAACTCTCTTCTGCGTCAAAAAATACGCTTACCCCCTGCTCAGTGGAGACGTGGCAAATCGAATCAATCCTTTTTAATAAACTACGGTACTCCCGGCGGGTCTCTTTGGTGAGGAACTCCCCTTTTTGAATGCTTTCCAAAAGGCCATGCCGAGTCAAACTGCTAATTTTCACGACGACAACCGGCGTACTTTCGTTGGTAGCAGCAAACTCAATCGCCCGGATAAATTCGTTCATTGACTGATTGTAACCTTTCTCCGTGTCCCGGCCTTCGGCGCCGTAGTCAAGAATGGTCCGGACCTTAGATTGGTAGAGTTTATCAATGACGGGCGTAGTCTGGAGTAGCGTGGTTCCGCCCACAAACTGATCAAAGATGGTCGCTTTGGCAATCCATTTTACGAAGGGCAATTTCCACTTCATGGCCGTCAGTCCGAGTGGCGCACTCAAATCTACCAGCCATTTTTTATTCATGGTACCGAATAACCGCGCCGCTTTTTTTAGTTGTGCGTCGGTTTTTGCCGCAAAGGCAATTTCCGTATTGCTAAAATCCGGTAATCCCGATATATTATTATCTGCCTTTTTTACCATTCCTTGATTGTTAAATAACTTCGACCTGCCTTCATAGGTTGGCAGGCGGGTAAGAAATCACTTCGCCATATTCCATATTTCCCAGGCCTTTTCTGCCTGTAAAGATAACATCTTTAATCCATTATTGGTTTTTGCACCTACCCGATTTCCCCGTGCTAAAAAAGCCGTTTCCGCAGGATTATAAACCAAATCGTACAAATAATGCTTTTCGGTAAGGGCTTCGTAAGGTAAATCCGGCAAGGTAGCTACATCTGGAAATGTACCCAAAGGAGTCGTATTTATAATCAGCAAGTGATCTGTAATGGTTTTTTTGGTAAGGTCGGGGTAAGTAATTTTATCTCCACCGGGAGTCCGCGATACCTTTAAAAATTCAATTCCTTCCTTTTTTAAGACGTAACTAATCGCTTTGGAGGCACCACCCGTTCCCAATATCAGGGCACGGGAAGGTAATTTCTCTCCCGCCGGAACCATTTCTAAAAGTGATTTGCGAAAACCATAGTGATCGGTATTATAACCAATTCGTTTACCATCGAGGAACCGAATGGTGTTGACTGCTCCGATTTCGGCGGCATCGGAATTGATTTCATCCAAAAAATCAAAAACCTGCTCTTTGTAAGGAATCGTCACGTTCAACCCCTTTAGATTCGGATATTGACTAATCAACTGTTCTATGTCCGCAATTTTCGGGATGGGAAATAATTCATAAAAACTATCAGTCCGCTTTTCTTTGGCAAATTTCTCCCCAAAATATTTTTTAGAAAAAGAATAGGAAAGGTAGACGCCGATGAGTCCGTAGAGATGGGGGTAAGCTTTTAGGTCCATACTAATCTTCTTTGTTACTCCCCAATCGTTCTAATACAAAAACAGATAAAAAACCAACGATCATCAAAACGACCACGGCCACAACCAACGCATCGCCGCCGTCATAATTTGCGGGCATTACATTTTGCTCAATTAATATTTTCTTTGGCGTAATCCCATCTTTGTCTAAAATAATCGCCCCACGCTTGTCCCTGAGCCATTCGATCGCGTTCCGCCACGGCCAGATCTTATTTAGTGATCCGAGCATAAATCCCGTCAGGGTCGCCATGGTCAAATTACGGTAATGCTTAAAAGTCCAGGATAATAAACGGGAGAAGGTCATCAAACCCGTTAAACAACCCAGCGCAAAAACAAACATAATCAAAAGTTTATCAGGCGCCAGTGTTTTTAGTGCCGGCTTGAGGGTTTCTGTAATAATAAAGCTATACATTCCCATAATCAGCAAAATAAAACTCCCAGAAATACCCGGCAGAATGAAGGCTGAAATGGCGATGGAACCAGAGAGGAAAACAAAAATGAGCGATTCTGATCCCTTGGCTGGAGCAACTACCGTAATTCCGTAGGCAACCATCGCTCCCAAAATCATGAGCAGCATTTCTCTCGGCCCCCAACGGGTAATCTGCCGACCGATATAGATGGCCGAAGCGATAATTAATCCAAAGAAAAAAGCCCAGACGGCGGGTGGATATGTTTCTAATAAATACGAAATAGCAAATACCCCAAAAACCACCCCTATCAACATCCCTCCGACCAGCCGTATTAGGAATGCTCCGTTGACTGCTGACCAAACTCCTTTAAATCCCGATTCCTTAAAAACAGGAAAAAGCCCCGGACCAAAAGACTTGATGGTATGAAGTAGTTTTTCGTAGATGCCCGTGATAAAAGCAATTGTTCCACCGGATACGCCGGGAATCACTTCAGCCGTCCCCATAGCCATTCCTTTTATCATTGTGCTAACTGTATCTTTCATAGCCGCAAATTTAAGTAATTTTAAAATACAATTGGCTATTTGCTACCTCAAACGCGACGGTATTCCGCTTAGGTAGTATTAAAAGAGAAAATAGCCAATACCGAGTTTCTCAACGCCTAAAAACTAAACATCTAAAATCTGACTTCATTCGTCGATATTTTGAAGCTAAGCTCCTAAAAAGCTTTATTTTTACAAATATCACACACATTTTTACAAATTTTCAAAACTTGATCCTATGTACACTTACAAATTTGTCGAAATAAAACATTCTATGTGGACTGGAAAACCTGTAGAAAATTTTGAAGATATTATCCACAATTATGCCCTGCAAGGCTGGCGATTTGTGCAAATAGCACAGGATTAAGGCGCTATGTGGTACAAAGGCAGAATTTATACTAAGCTGATGGTTGAAAAACCATCAGATCAAACGCTTATCTAAAACATGGGATGCCCCACCTTAACTACGGCCTATGCTCCAAAGTCTCTACGCTCGGTATTACGCTGCCTTTGCTGGTCTTTCTCCGGTAATCTGGTTACTTTCAGCCGTCACGCTCATCAACCGGGCGGGTACGATGGTCATTCCTTTTATGACGATCTATCTGACCAGCCAGCTCCATTTTTCGGATGTACAAACCGGATATATTATGGCCTGTTTTGGATTAGGTTCCGTAGCGGGTTCTTATCTCGGCGGTAAACTAACGGATTTAATTGGCTATGTTCAGACGATGTTCTGGTCTTTTTTTCTGGGTGGATTTATGTTTTTATGCTTAATGTATCAAGAGGATTTCTATTCGGTTGCCATCGTAATTTTTCTTTTGAGTTTAATCAACGACTTGTTCCGACCGGCCTTGTTTTCGGCAGTAGCGATTTTTAGTCCCGAAGAAGATCGAACTCGTTCTATCTCCTTAATTCGACTGGCTATTAATTTAGGTTTTGGAATTGGACCTGCGTTTGGTGGGTTAATCGCTGAAAGCGTTGGCTTTTCCTGGCTATTTGTCGTCGATGCCTTCACCTGTATTTTTGCGGCGCTGTTTGTTTGGTGGAAAATACCTCGTAATATAAAACCGCAGCATCAAGAGACGGAAAAGCCCCAGATTCCAGCCTCTATTTTTCAAGATCGAATTTATTTGGGATTTCTTTTTTTAACCACATTGATTGCTATTATTTTTATGCAACTCATCTTTATAATTCCGGTATATTTTAAAGATATCCTTTATTTTAGCGAAGCAAACGTGGGTTATCTAATGGCGTTGAATGGCTTGTTGATTGCTGCGGTAGAGATGCCGTTGGTCCACCATTGCGACGCCCGAAAAACCAATTTATTTTGGGTAATGGTCGGAACGGGAATGGTGAGTATGTCTTATCTGTTTTTGGTACTCCCGGACGAACGTTTAATCTGGTATCTCTTCCCTGTCTTATTTATGATTACGATTAGTATCGGAGAAATTTTTATGTTTCCCTTTACGAATAGTTTTGCCTTCAGCCGCTCGACGGATCAAAACCGGGGAAGTTATATGGGTTATTATTCCATGAGTTTTTCCATTTCCCTGGTCGTGGCGCCCATCATAGGATTTCAGGTAGCAAATTTATTTGGGTACGAAATATTATTTTACTTTCTGGCAGCAATCGGTTTGTTAATCATCGCAGGATTTGGTTACTTACAGCGGAGGGTTGGCGAAGAACAACCCAAAACTTTTAAAACTATCAATTAGCAAAACCATGATCCTCCTATTTCCCCAATGGCAGGGCGCCAATCGTCGTGATCCGATCCTCCGTGGTACGGAAACTTTACAAACCTATTACGGAAGGCAGATAACCCACCGGGTTGTTACCGAAAGTCATACGATGGTAACGAACAACCCAATTAATAATTACTCCGCCATTTATAATCAAACCCTGCGGTGTCGGGAATTATTAAAAAAAGAACAACCCCAAAAAATCTATACCATTGGTGGAGATTGTGGAATAGAACTTATGCCCGTATCTTATCTGAACGAACGGTACGAAAATCTGGGTATTATCTGGTTTGATGCGCACGCCGATGCCAATACGCCCGATTCTTCCATCAGCAAAAATTTTCATGGGATGCCTTTGCGACAATTATGTGGCGATGGTGACCTTGAATTGGGTAAGCTCTCTTTTTCTACCATAAAACCCCAACAGATACTTTATTTAGGAGTTAGGGATCTGGACGTTCCGGAGGAAGCCTGGATCCAAAAAGAAAATATTTTCATTTCACCAAAGGCGGAAATATCTACTATTTTATCAACGCTTCACCAACGAAAAATTCAAAACTTATACATTCATTTTGACATAGACGTATTAAATCCAGAAGTCTACAAGCATTCACTCTTACCCATTAACGGAGGCATTAGTATTAAAAATGCTATCAAAGTATTAAAAATATTAGGAAAAGATTTTAAAGTAGTAGGTACTTCGCTGACCGAAGTAGTAGCGCGTAGTCAAAAGGAATTAACCCGGATAAAATCTATTTTGAATGAATTGATATTTTTACTCGACGACTAGATAACGGATTGACTCAGTTTTTTTTAATTCATCCTCAATAATCTGTACGTCATATTCTGTCTGTTTTTTAAATTGCTTAAAATGTCCAGTAGTATGTTGCCAGCTTCAATAAAGCAGGTAAATCTACAATATTGATGGTAGACTTGATTCGGTGAATTTCAAAATAGAAACAAAATACCGTACTAAGTTCACCATCGGTGAACATCCAAGGCGTTTTAGTTGTTTCCCGTACCTATTTGTCCTCTAATTCCCGTTAAGAATCTTCTAAAAATAACAATATAATATGCGTGACTTTATACTTATCAGTATTTTATTAATTGTATTTGCAAGTGCTGGTTTCGCCCAAAGACCGGGCGGTAACCGAGGGGCCAGGCCAACTGCAACGGTGATCGGCACGGTAGTAGACAGCGAACACCAAACACCTTTAGAGTTTGCCACCATTACACTTTTTTCCCGTCGGGACAGTTCGATAGCCGAAGGAATCATTACGGACGAAACTGGAAAATTCTTAATAGAAACCAAAGCAGGGCTTTATTTTGCCAAAATCGAATTCATTGGTTATCGGCCTTTTACCATTGACGAGATACGCCTAAACCGTGACAATTTAAAGGCTGATCTCGGCGTCATCCAACTCTCCGGAGATGCAGAAATGCTGGAAGAAATAGAAGTAGTGGGCGAAAAAAGTACGTTTACTATGTCGCTGGACAAACGGGTTTTTAACGTCGGAAAAGATTTAACCAATAGTGGCGCTAACGCGGCCGAAATCCTTGATAATGTACCCTCTGTGACGGTGGATGTAGAAGGAAACGTAGAACTTCGTGGGAGCGGGAACGTTCGTGTTTTGATCAATGGCAAGCCTTCTGGGATGATTGGAGTCGGAGATACGCGCGGTCTACAAAATCTCGCTGGTGGAATTATTGACCGAATAGAAGTAATTACCAATCCGTCGGCCCGTTACGACGCGGAAGGAATGGCGGGGATTATCAATATTATTTTGAAAGAAGAACGTGCGGGTGGGCTAAATGGCAGCTTTGATTTTACGCTCGGTTATCCCGAATTATACGGTACCGCCATTAATTTGAACTACCGAAAAGACAAGCTTAACTTTTTTACCACCTACGGTTTGCGATATAATAATAGTCCAGGAGGCGGTGATCTGTTTCAGCGTGCTACCCGAGACAATATTACTTTTATCACCGACCAGAGCAGAGATTTTGACCGGAGTGGACTTTCCCATAATTTCCGGTTCGGATCGGATTATTTTTTTAATGAAAAAAGCATTCTCACCGTGGCTTTTAATTACAACATTAGTGATGATAAAAATGAAAATAGGGTCATTTACCGGGATTTTATTGGTGATTTAGATAGTCCAATTGGCATTAATGACCGTTCGGAAATTGAAGGGGAAGATGATCAGCGGTTGGAATATGAGGTAACCTACCGAAAAGATTTTGCTCGGAAGGGACAGAAATTTACCGTCAATTTTAATTATCAGAATAATAATGAAACGGAAAGTTCTGACTTTGTAGAACGATTGCTCAATCCAGATGGAAGTCTGAAAGGCGATCCCGATATTATTCAATTTAGCGAAAATGCGGAAGGAGAAAAACGGGCCATTTTATCCGCAGATTATATTCATCCATTTGGAAAAGATGGAAAGTTTGAAGTAGGACTCAGAACTTCCTACCGGGAAATTAAAAATGATTTTTTGGTGCAAGAAGAAACAGATGCGGGATTAGCCGTCATTAATGGATTGTCGAATAATTTTATTTACGACGAAGGAGTTTATGCCGTCTATGCGATTTACGGAAATAAGGCGGGAAAATTTTCTTACCAAGTGGGCCTGCGAAACGAATACTCAGATGTAGAAACGCTTTTGCTCAATAACAACGAAAAGAATCCCCGAGATTATAATAATTTGTTTCCTAGTGGATTTCTGGGATATCAACTATCTGAAACAGCAAGTTTTCAGGCCAGTTATAGCCGTAGAATCCGTCGTCCCCGATTTTGGGATTTAAATCCATTTTTCACTTTCAGTGATTCCCGTAATTTTTTTAGTGGCAACCCTAACCTTAACCCTGAATTTACTGATGCCTACGAATTGGGATTTATGAAAAATTTCAATAAAGGTTCTATTGCTTCGTCAATTTATTACCGACATACCACGGATGTGATCACCCGATTGTTGACCCCAGATACGCTGGGCGGCACCATTCGTCGTCCCGAGAACCTGGCCACGGAAAACAACTTTGGTTTAGAAATAAATGGATCATACGAACCCATAAGGGCCATTCGGATGAACGCTAATGTAAATTTATTCCGCTCCATCACGGAAGGTATGAGCAATGGGCAGGATTTCTCGGCGGATGCCTTTTCCATGCGTGGTCGATTATCTTCCAAGGTTACTTTTTCTAAAAACTTTGATGGACAGTTTACCTATAATTTTCGCGGTCCGCGTAATACCACTCAGGGGCGTACCCTGGCGGTTCATAGTTTGGATATTGGAATGGCACACGATATCCTTAAAGGTAATGGTACCCTAGCACTGAGTGTACGGGACGTTTTTAATTCCCGAAAGTGGCGATCAATTATTGACCAGGCCGACTTTTTTCAGGACTCTGAATTTCAGTGGCGTGTCCGACAGATCACTTTATCTCTAAATTATCGGTTAAATCAGAAGAAGAAGCGAGGTGGAAATCGTGGTGAGCGCGGAGACGGAGGAGGTGGTGGTGAGTTTTGATGGAATGGGAGTTAGAATGGGAATTTCAAACTTCTGTCTTACGGGCAACGTGCTTAACGCCAGACGTTTAGTTTTTGGTTTTTGAAGTCAATGGAGAATTTACAACTACTCAAAAAGGGAAATCCCAAGATACCATCAATGTTGGTACTGGTACGATTGATGCTGGAAAAATCGGTAAGTACATAATCCATTTGCCGGTAAGCAGCTCGCGCTAGTTTGGTTACCTCCACTTTAACGATATGAGCCCTTTTTTTCTTTGCTCCCACTCCATATATTTTTTGGTAAGGCTTGGGTTTGGAAGCTACACTGGAGATTCGAGTGGAGAGGCGATCGTCCAGAACATTTATTTCTGCTCCGGTATCAAGTCCTAATTTCAATTTTTCTTTTCCGATTACTGCCTCAATTACCGGAAGATGGTCTTCGAAAAATAATGGAAAGCTGGCCAACGGTTGAGAACCATCCCTCGGTTTTGTCTCCAGGCTTCTAATCTGAATAGTTTGCGCTCTGTAATCTAGTAATAATTCAAAATCCCTCAGTAATTCGTAGCCAATCAGACCACTGATTTTTCTTTTTGTCATGAACTCCAGATGAGATAAATCCGTAGAGATTGCCTCCAGACTGGGATAGGCGATACCCGCCCATTGAAAATTTTCGATGGTAACATTATAGGCATCAACGGCGCCATTAATTCCAGTTATTACTTCCTTTTCACCTTTATCCTGAAAATTATTGAGCACCAATCCGGGAGCCCCCGAGTCGAGAATAAAAATCTGTATTTCATTGTTTAAAACTGCTTCTACCAGAATAATTCCACCATCCAGTTCAAATTTTACTTCTTTCGTATCCGTAAAACTGTTCGGGACTTCCGTCTCTTCTCGATCACCACCACTTAAATAGACAACTCGCTCTTGCCCTGTCAACGGGCTGGAGAGTATAAAAAGAAAGACTAAAAGAATATGTAATTGAGAATACATAATCATGAATGCTTATCCAATATTAAGTCAATGTTAATTAAAGGTAAATTTTTTTTCCAAAATAACCAATTATTTGGTAACATTAACTTAACATTAGCCTTAAAACTCCCCATCTCTCTTTTTATAAAATGGAAAAACCCCAACATTTTCTTTAGGCATAAATCTGGGAGCTGCCGATCAACTCTATTTTTCCAAAAATAATCTAACAAGTATTTATAGAAGAAAACAATGGATCTATTCTCCTGGAGAGTGAAGTAAACACAGGAACTAAAGTAACCTTATATTTTCAACAAGAAATGGATACCTAAAAATAACGAAGCGTAAATTAATTTTAAATCTGCCTTTGCCGGCAGTCAGGAAGTCAAAACGGACAGTTATTTTATTCCGTGTCCCTTAGCTAGTTAGCCCTCTTTTTATGTAAAAAGAGGGCTAACTGGCCAACAAGCCAACTGGCTATCACCTTTAAATAAATAATTAGGGATGACTCATGTTCTCTAGAAAAGACTTTATTGTCTTATAAAACGTTTTCTTTCTGTTCTATTTCCAACCAATACTTATCAATTACTTTCATGAGCTGGTCTTTATCGAGCGGCTTACTCATATAACTATCCAAATGGATAAACTGGGAAGCCTTTTCCTGATCTTTATCGTGTATCGAAGTCGTTAGCATGGCCATTATTACGGAAGCCTTTTTAGATTCCTGTAAATCCTTATATGCCTCTAAGAATTCAAACCCATTCATGACGGGCATATTAATGTCTAATAAAATCATGCTGGGTGGTTGCTGGCCAAAGTCTTCACTTCGCTCCAGAAAGTCTAATGCTTCCTGACCGTTAGCAGCCGTATAAATCTGATCAGTGATGCCCCATTCGGTTAAAAATAGTTTATGAACAAAATTGATGGTGGGATCATCATCCACGAGTAGTACTGATTTGATTTTTTTCATTACTGTAATTTTAGCTTATTTAGGTACATGTATTCTTAACTAGCCTAAAATAATGCCAAAATTAATAACAAAAGTGACTACTTTTTTTGAGTTAATTAGCGTTTTTTTGATAGATAGCATAACCTAAAAAGTACGCCGAATATTCCCTGTTGATGGCAACCTTGAATTTTTTGGTCGATTCCAACTAAAAATCATTAAAGTACCGTCGGGCTCGTCTTCCCACGTTATCCGGAGCATTACGGGAGTCAATATTGGTTCCCTGGATCGTCCCGCTCCCATCATCCCGGTATAATTCTACCTCCCATTGAGGATTAAATAATTCTCCGCGCGCCGTAGAATGAAGTAACTGATATTGCCCCACTGCCAGGGTAGGATTGTAGAATAAAAAGCGGACGTTCTGCTGGCCGGTAGTAGGAAATTGATTATAAGACCATATTTCGTAAGGGGGAGCGGAAGGCTCATCTTCGACGGTCGTAATATCATCCGGTCGACCATATTTTAAGAAAACGTAGCCGCGATCACTCTCAAAGCCTGCTCCTAATCCCGAATGATATTGCTTATCTACCGCTCGTGCCACTTCCATATAAGCATCGTATAAGGCTTTGGGATTTTTTTCATTTTGTTGCGACCAATAGCTGTATAGATACTGCTTTTGCTGATGGTAGGTTCCCTTGCGAAGTAGTTCGTTGAGATAAGGAGTTTGAGTACCATCCAGTATTGGCACAATGGCTTTCAGCGAATAGTATACTTGCTGCGAGTCTATTTTTTCCACAAATTTACCTTCCAGTTTAACCGGATCTCTTAGTATTACCTGCGAAACATTTGGATTACTCCGCTGAAATAAAACGGATTTAGCCGCCAACACTTCTTTTTCTTTATTTTGGATTTCTACCACCAGCCGGTAATTTCCTGAGGGTAATTCTTTGATTTTTGTTCGCATGAGCACAGGTAAAATAGCCGTTGGTTTACGGCGTACTGTCCGCTGCAACATTGTTTTCTTTTTACCATTCGTATAAATCAGTTCTACTCGGTAATGAAGCGCAAAGTCCTGTCCGAGATGTTGGTCCGTGCCGTATACTTCGGTATAAAAATAGAGGGTCTCCGCTTCTTTGGTATAGAATTGATACGGTAAAGTTTCTAAAGAATAGCCACCTTTTGTCAACAGTCCATTGGTACTATCCGGGTATATATCGGCAACCAGCTGGATATCAGATATATTCAGGCGATCCCGGAAAAAATTAACCGATATATTTTCTTTGACAATTACCGGAGCTAGCGATTGGTGGATATCTTTTACCTGCACTTCCAGCTCGTAATCACCGTTTTCGACGGAAAACCTTTTCAAGTCTACAAAATTAACGGGATTGATGGTAACCGGGCTATTTAGAATATACTTTTCAAAACTGATAATTTGCGTATCCTTCCGCAATAACATCAGTACTTCCACGGCGGCTTGTTGTTGAGTAGAATCGGAGGTCGTAGGTGTAAAGTGCACACTGCTACCCAGGACAAAAAGATGAACTTCCACATAATTCTGATCAGAACTCTGAAAAGCCAGCGGCGTAATACTTAAGTTTTGTCCCTTGAGGGAAATAGAAAAGCAGATAGCCAGGATCAGATAAAAATTCTTCATAATTAAAAATTTGGTAATCATACCTTCTCCCCCCACTAGTTCTCCTCCGTGGCCTCCGCAGGCAGACGCTCTTTAGTTTTTAAGATTAACCTAAAAAGGTATCCTTCCATTTTGGTACGAAGCACCATTCCGTTTTCAGTCAGCGACTGGATTAGGTAAGACTGTTCAGGTTCACTGAGCGCAGTAAGGGTATCTCCCTCTATTCGGTAAGGAAAGGTCCGTTCCTCGATGGAGAGATTAAAATTAGAGGCTAATTTTTCGTCGGATGTAAAGGTAAAGTAAATTCCTTCCAGCGCCTGAGTATTTTTACCATTTCGCTCCGCATCCGACACTTCCCAGGTCCCGGTCAGCATTTCCAGCGGAAGCGTACTTGGAGCGGGTGTCGTAACCGGAGGAGGCTTTGGATCGCTTGTACAACTGCTAATAACGAGCAGGATTATGAATAATAACAATCTTATTCTATTGAGTACAGTCATTTTTTGATTAAAACTTTAGCGTGTTTGTGACGATTTTCCGGGTTGATAATATTTTAAAAACAAAGTTGTTAAATAATTTTATCAATTCGTAGGTAATTGGGGAGTTTTTAAACAACTTCGACCGTAAAGATAAAGGTAAATATTTATATAGCAGTAGTACAAAATAATATTTACGGCCTCTCAGTTTCTAACTCCAGCACGGTAATTTCCGGCAAAATACCAACTCTACCCGGATATCCCAGGAAGCCAAACCCCCGATTAACGTATAAATACTGATTGGCCTGGCGATATAAACCAGCCCAATATTTATAAAAATACTGGACTGGACTCCATTGGGTATAGAGGATTACCTCCTCCTAAAATGAGATTTTGTTGGTATTTTAGCGGACCGATATAGAGATCTTTATTCTCGTATCTACCTATCCCGAAAAAACTTACCTATTAGACTTTAATCATTCAACTTTTGTTCATCTATGAAGATTTTTTCATTTATTATTTTTGTTTGTGTTCTGGGATTTTTTGCCACCTGCCAAACCACTAACCAGCTACCCATTGATTATCATCAAGCCAACTTTTCAGCAGCGGATACCCTCCGTGGAACACTATCTTCCCAAAGGACCTGCTATGACGTTCATTTTTATGATCTTAAAGTAGCTATCGATCCTGCGGATAGAACGATTCGCGGGGAGGTAGATATTGCCTTTAGGGCTACCCGTAATTTTAATGAATTACAAATAGATTTATTCGAAAATCTACGGATTGACAGCATTCTATACCAAGATAATCCAGTCCGGTTTAGCCGACAATATAATGCGGTATTTGTGCAGTTACCCGGAATAAAAAAGGGAGCGACAGATCAATTTACGGTCTATTACCAGGGTGCTCCCGTTATCTCCAAAAATCCCCCGTGGTCGGGAGGTTTTGTATGGAGCAAAGATGCACAGGGTACCGATTGGATAGCAGTCGCCTGTGAAGGGGACGGAGCTAGTTTATGGTGGCCCAACAAAGATCATCTATCGGACGAACCAGATAGTATGATGATCCGTATTACTGTTCCCGAACCACTTTTTTGCGTGGCCAATGGTAATCTGGTGGGTAGCTATCCGGTAGACGGTAATCGCCACCGCTACGACTGGCAGGTTTCCTACCCCATCAATAATTATAATGTAACGGTAAATGTTGGCGACTATGTTCATTTTTCGGAAGTCTACCGTGCGGAAGATCAGACGACCATGCCGTTGGATTATTATGTCCTTTCTTATAATTTAAAAACGGCCAAAAACCATTTTCAACAAGTAACGGGCGTATTAAAGTGTTTTGAAAATTTAATGGGAAAATATCCTTTTTGGGAAGATGGTTACGGATTGGTAGAAACGCCGTATTTAGGGATGGAACATCAGGGAGCAATTGCCTACGGTAACAAATATATGCGGGGTTACCTGGGTGGAATGATTCCTTCAGATATGGACTGGGATTACATCATCGTGCACGAAACGGGCCATGAATATTTTGGGAATAGTATCAGCGTTAACGACCACGCCGAAATGTGGATTCATGAGTCTTTTACTACTTATCTGGAAGCACTCTACGTAGAATGTATAGCGGGTTACGAAGATTATTTGCGGTATTTAAAAGTATTTCGGAGTCGTAATTATATTAAAAACAGGATGCCAATTGTAGGGCCACTGGATGTCAATTTCACCGAATTTGAATCCAGCGATTATTATTTCAAAGGCTCCTGGGTTCTGCATACTATTCGCCACGCTATTGGTGATGACGAGCTTTGGTTTAAACTTTTCCACGATTTTTACCAGCATTTTTCAATGAATCACGTGGATACAGAAACGGTGATTGCCTGGTTTGATCAGCGTACGGATTTGAATCTGACGCCTGTTTTCCGTCAGTATCTTTATCATCCGTCTATTCCCAAATTGGTGTATTCGCTGGAGACAAAAGGCGATGAAATCATTATGACACACCAGTGGATTACCAACGAAACGGATTTTGAAATGCCTTTGCTGGTGGGAAATCCCAACAATTATCAACGTATTAAAATCAAAAATAAAAAAGGAACGGTAAACTTAGGAAAAATAAATCCGACGGATTTTAAGATTGCGGAGGATCGCTTTTTAATTGAAGTGGAACTAAACAGGCAGACAAGTGATTTTTGATGAGATGGGCGCACATCCCGTAACTTCTTCCGGGCATTTCTTTTCAACTGTACATAAAAAAATCCTGATCGTACCAATGGTATGATCAGGATTCTTTATAATTGATACAAAAACTAAATTAGCTCTTGATGAATTTTCTTTCTTTGATACGGGCTTTTTTACCAACTAAATCACGCAGGTAATAAAGCTTGGCGCGACGCACTTTACCTCTTTTGAGGATTTTAATGTCGGCAATAGCCGGAGAGTTTACTGGAAAAATTCGCTCTACTCCTACTCCATTGGAAATTTTTCTAACGGTAAAAGTCTTATTAGAACCTTCTCCCTTAATCTGAATTACGTCTCCACGGAACAACTGAATACGTTCTTTGGCACCTTCAACGATACGGTAGCTAACGCTGACGTTATCTCCCGGGCGAAAATCGATATTTCTAGGCTCCTTTACGTAAGCTTCTTGTACAAATTTAATGACATCCATGTCTAATCTTTTAAGCGGTTTGAATTGAAATGCAAAGATAAGACTTTTTATCATAAAAATGCCATATTTTTTCTTCTATTTTCTGAAATATAATGTATGGGGTGCTCTTCGAGTCGTTCTTATCCTCGTGATCTCCCGGATAATTGCATAATTTAAGTGCTATTCGGGTATTTTCAGGAAAAACCTATTTCAACAGCGTTGCGTATCCTTCAAATTGTTCTAGTTTGCCCCTCGGTCCGGTAAAGGAGACCCGATAAACGTATACGCCGTTGGGGGATAATTTGCCGTTGTTCTGGTAACGGCCATTCCAACCGGCTTCAATATCTGTGGTTTCGTAGATAAGTTCTCCGTAGCGGTTCCAGATACCCATTTTATAATTGCGAATACCTCTGAAAACGCCAACACCTGCAAATATTTCGTTTAAGCCATCTTCATTGGGTGTAAAAGCGTTGGGCATAAAATAAGTCACCTTGGGGACTACGTCCACGATTTGGCGCAAAGTGTCCGTACAACCATAAAAAGAGGTCACTGTCAATTGTACCTCTTGCAGGCCCGTATCCTGAAAGACATAGACCGGATCTTTTAAAATAGAGCTATCCTGACCATCAGCAAATTTCCAATCCCAGAAATAGGCATTAAAGGACAAATCGGTCATTTCTACCTCCGGAGCAAAATTACTGACACCACGCGGTGGAGAGATCACAAAATTGGCCTCTGGTAAGGAATCCACAAAAATTAAATCCGGAAAAGTATCCGAGATAAAGCATCCAATGGGCGAAGTAATATCTACGGTCACTGTATAAGTTCCCGGAATATTATAGGTAGTAGAAGGATTAAGTCCCGAGGCAGTCAGACCATCCCCAAAATCCCAATTAATCGAATACGTCGTATCAATAGGAGTCGAAAGGTTTTCAAAAGTGATATCTTCCGGTGGACAACCAACGGCAGTACTGGGTTCAATAATAATGATGGGCGGTGCGGGAAACCAGGTTACGATTTGCTGATAGGTTTCGCTACAACCCAGCGTATCGGTGATGGTAAGCGAAACCAGTTTTTCACCCGGTTCCTCGTACTGATGCCCCGGATCCCGTTCGTTAGAAGTTCCTCCGTCCCCAAAATCCCAGGCATAGCTTTCAATATTCAGCATACTAATATCCGTTTGATCGGTAAAGAAAACGGGAGACGCTACACAAGTATCATAATCAAAAGCAAAATCTGGAAGGATGGGCGGACTGATGACGACCCGAACATTGGCCTGATCCGAACAAGAAGGATCATCATCCGGATTTACGGTCATGGTCCCCAGATATTCACCTGGTCCGGGGAAAGTGATGGTTAGATCCCGCTCTGACCGGGAGAGCGGCAGAGTCGATCCGGGAATATCAAATTCCCAAAGGTAAGCATCAATAAATTCTTCGTCGAAACTGGTATTAATGATCGTAATGGTCGAATCAACACAAGAAGCAACAAAATAAGTTTCACCAGAAGATACCGTTCCACCGATTCCGGCATTGACCAGATTTTCACAAACAGTGATATTAAATTGAAAATCCCGTTGAACGGTACTGAGTAGTTCTCCGTCCCGGAATTCGTCCACACAAATTGCCACAACGTGTTGTCCCTGAATGTTAGGCGTTCCCGTAATGAGTCCTGTAAAAGGATCAATGACCACCTGAGGATTGCCCGCCAGCGGAGTGTTGACGCTGTAAGTGGGAAGTTCAAAAACGACCGCTTCAAAAGGTGGAGGATTGTCTGGATTAGGAGCTACCATATTTTGACTACCTCCGGAAAGTGGGCTACAAAAACGGTAGACGAGTTGATCTCCATCAAAGTCGGTGGCCGAGTGATCAAAGGTCAGCGGTTCGTCGACACAGATCAAAATTTCCGGAAAATTGTTGTAGACCGGGGTATTATTGCATTCTAACTGAGCTTTGGGAGAAATAGAAATCGTATAGGTAGACCCCGCCTCTCCGGGATTCAGAATATTATTAATGGTATTATTTCGACAACAACGTTGATAGATGATGTAATAAGTCTCATTGATAATGGGAAAACTTTGTTGAAAAACATAAGTTCCTTTTTCTACACAAAGATTACTTGGAATAACCACGCAAGAATTATCGGTCCCTGGTCGAATGGCAGTTGTATCCGGCTCCTCCGGTCGAATGGCAGTACCCGGGCCGTCTATATCTACCAAAGTAAAAGAATTACCATCTCCCTGATAGACAGAGATGTGGGTGTTGGCGCCCCCCGGTAATCCGTCAAATTCTGCTCCCCCACCCGCGCAATCCCGGTAGGCAATCAGGGTAAATTCGTATAACATATTACCAGGATTGTCCGGATCAATACCGAGACAAATATAGGTCATTTCACCACCCACAATATGGGCTGCCTGGACTTCATTTTTAATAAAAAGGAAAAACGTAAGAAAGAGTAAAATTGTAAAAGTTGGAGTATTCATTCGTTTCATTCTTTGTTGGTTAGGCAAATTATTTTAGTAAGGTTGCGTAACCTTTCAATTCGATCAGCTGTCCTCTGGGGTTAAAAAAGCTGGCTTGATAAACATATACGCCAGCGGGGGAGAGTTTTCCAGCATTATTTTTTTTCCCGTTCCATCCGATGTTTGGATCGGTGGTAGCAAAAACCTGTTCACCCCAGCGGTTAAATATTTGCATTTGAAAATTTCTCATTCCAGCAAAAATCCCTACCCCTAAAAACTCATCATTTAAGTCGTCAAAATTAGGCGTAAACGCATTGGGTAAAAAATAAGTTACCTGCGGTATTACGTCCAGGACCTGCTGGGTCGTATCTGTGCATCCACTTTCGTGGGTAACAATTAAAGTTACTACCTGTAGTCCCGTATCAGGAAATTCGTACACTGGGTTTTGCAAAAATGAGTTTCCACTTTCGTCAAATTGCCAAGACCATCTGACCGCGTCCAGCGATTCGTCCGTAAAGGTAGCAATAGGGGCAAAAGAGGTAAGTTCTTGTGGCGAATAACTAAAATCAGCCACGGGAGATTCTAATACCGTGATATAATTTGCAAAACTATCCGCAGCAAAGCAACCAATTGGAGAAGTTACTTCCAAAGAAATAGAATAAATCCCCGGTTCCTCGTAAACGTGAGTAGGACTAATTTCCGAACTGGTATTTCCATCCCCAAAATCCCATAATATATCGTAGGTAGAATCAATCGGAATAGAAAGATTATTAAAAAAAATATCCGCTGGCTCACATCCAATAAACGTACTCGGTTCGACAATCAAAATAGCCGGAGCTGGAAAATAGGGCAAAGGAATCGTCTCCGTTGCCTGACAACCGTTGATATCCGTTACGGTAAGAGACACCGGAAAATCGCCCGGAATCGTGTATGGATGGACAGGATTTTGTTCACTTGAAGTATTGCCATCTCCAAAATTCCAGAACCAATCTATAATGGTGTTAAGCCCCGCTTCGGAGATAGACGCATCGGTAAAAGTAACTGGACCAGAAATACAGATATCATAATCATAGGAAAAATCCGCTGTAATTCCCGGATAGATATTAAGCGAAATAATTGCCGAATCGGCACAGACCAATCCTGGATTCAATACCAATAGTCCCTCATAAAAGCCGGTATCCGGAAAAGCAATCGTAGGACTCCAATCCGTATAGGTCTCTTCCACTCCATCCCCATCCGTATCAAATAACCAGAAAAACTCATCGATATTCGATCTCTGTTCGCTTGTATTAATAAATTCCACCTCGTTTTCCCCACAAGAAGTCACCAAAAATTGATTACCATTAACAACTTCGTCGCTTTCAATCGAAGCAGCTACTAAGGGCTGGCAAGTAGTTACGTTGAATTGAAAATCTCGTCTGACCAAACTCAGTAACTCTCCATTTCGGTATTCCTCCACACAAACTCCCACCACGTATTGTCCCAGAAGATTAGGCGTACCAGTAATAAAACCCGTGGCTGGATCAATTTCAATCAGCGGGTCGCCGCCCATTGGGTTGGTAGGAGAATAGGTTGGGAAAGCAAAATTTACTTCATTATGCGGGGGTGGACAAGCAGGATTAGGAGAAACTCCCTGACAACTCTCCGGATCTCCCATAAAGCCAGGAGAACCAATAAGTCCGCCTCCCTGAAGAGGGCTGCAAAATCTGTATAGTAACTGATCCGTCGTATCTGGGTCAGTGGCTCCGTGGTCAAAATCAATGGGTACGCCTGCACAAATAACAACGGGAGGAAAATTATCAAATGTGGGACTGCTATTGCCACAAGGATTTACGTCATTCATTACCGTGACCGGAGCAGGAATAGAGACAATATAGGTACCTCCCTGCGAGCCCGGATCATTTAGATTGGCAATGGTATTGTTACGGCAGCATCTTTGGTAGAGCACATGATATTGATCATCGTTGGGTAGGGCCGGTAAATTGGTAGAAAAGTTATAGGTTCCTTTTTCTACACAGACATTCGGTACATTGGTACAAGGATCATCCGGTAAAGGGACCACCTCTACGCTTGCCAGGACAACGTCCAGGGTTACTATTTCCAGAAACCCACCGTTGGATTCCCGGTAAATGGACACTTTGGCGGGCCGGTCGAAATCAGCTCCCCCCGAGTTACAGTCTCGGTAAACCAACATGGTAAAGGTGTAACCACCGGCGTTATTACAGCGATAGGTTATTTCGCCCCCGATAATATGGCGAGCAGATAATTGGCTGAAAAATGCCACGAATAAAAAAAATAAAAATATCTTTTTCAAAAAATTAAGTTTTGGATGGTAACAATAAACTAACTCGGATGGAGTTAAAATATTGTCTATATATGTGAAGTTGAAAATTTTTAAACAAACTCTAATCAACATTCAATATTTTTTCTTCATAAAAATAGCAGAGTTCAGGCTAATTGTCAAAAATACCCGATGGAATATTGGCCAACCTTAGACAATTAACCCAACCTTTTCACAAACACGCTAGTCTTTTTTAATAATAGTTGCATAACAACTAAAACGAAACCTGTTTACACCCTACATTATGACTAAGGCAAAACTACCAACCAGCGCTCTATCCAAGCGCCAATTTACGTATTTAGTAGATGGTATCCACAATGGAGACATCATTCTTTTTCCAACGGATACTATTTGGAGTATCGGCTGCGACGCTACCAACCCGATTGCGATGCAGCGTATTTATGGTCTTAAACAACGCATACCGAAAAAACCTTATGTTTTATTGGTAAGTAATATTGAAATGATTAAAGATTATGTCTATCAAGTGCACCCGCGGATTGAAACCTTGTTGATGCACCACACCCGTCCTCTTACCGTTGTTTTTCCTAACGCCAAGAACTTACCGCCTTTTTGCGTTACTACTGATGGTCGTGTGGCCATTCGTGTGGTACAAAATAATTTTTGCCAAGAACTGATCAACGCAGTTGGTCGACCGCTCGTAGTAACCTCCGCCAGTACCAGCATAGAGACCTATCCCAAAAATTTTGGAGAAATCAGCTCCGAAATTTTATGCGGCGTAGATCAGGTGGTGCAATTACGACAGGATGAACAACAGCTCAGCAATCCAAGTGTGGTCATTACGATGGATAGAGAGGGGGAGATTGTTTTTTTGCGGGGATAGGCTTTTTTCTCGGCTATCGGGTTTGGCTTTCGGTGGGCTTTTTTTTCTCGGCTATCGGGTTTGGCTTTCGGTGGGCTTTTTTTCTCGGCTATCGGGTTTGGCTTTCGGTGGGCTTTTTTCTCTGTTATCGGGTTTGGCTTTCGGTGGGCGGACGATGGGCTGACAGTTGGCTGACAGTTGGCTTTCTGCTAGCGCGGGCTCTTTAATTGGTGAGGGCTTTTGGGGGGCTTTTTTTCCTGCTGGCGTGGTTGGCTTGTTTAGGTTGTGAATTACTTCAACTCAAGGGTAGGAACTTGACTGTACAACCAAGTGTGTAGTCTCGCGTCCCTGCGCGTTCGCAATTCATTAGCTCATCCATCCCGCACCTTGTGTTCATAAAAGAAATCTTCCTTTAGATATTATGCAAAAAAACAAGTTTTTTCGAGTAAGAATCAATATTTGATAAAAAGGACGTTCCTGTAAAGGAAACTATCCAGAGTAGGCCGGATCTGATTCTGCCTACATTTTTTTTAAAAACCTTACTGTATTTTTTCCAGCACGCCTCCCGTTTCTTTTACTAAATAGGCTCCTTTGTAACCAGCCCGGATGGCAGCTTGGCGAGCGGATTCGGCGGCTTGCTGGTTGTTAAAGTCAGAT
>CALLLR010000214.1 GCA_938008185.1 uncultured Saprospiraceae bacterium | reverse complement strand
TTCTCCTCTACCATCTTACGGATATTGATCAGCGCATAACGCATTCTTCCCAAAGCCGTATTGATACTTACTCTGGTTAATTGAGCAATTTCTTTAAAACTCATATCCGCATAGTGTCTTAGGATCACGACTTCTCGTTGCTCAGGAGGTAGCATATCTACCAACTTTCGTACCTTATCGTGGGTTTGACTACGGATGATGGTTTGCTCCGCATTATCTTCTTTAACAGGTAATACGTCGAAGATATCAAAAGCCTCGGTCGGAGATACTTTTGGTCGACGCTTAGAGCGACGGAAATAATCTACACACATATTATAGGAGATACGCATCGCCCACTGAACAAATTTGCCTTCGTGGTTATACTTACCTTTACGTAAAGTGTCGATAATTTTAATGAATACTTCTTGAAAGATATCTTCAGCCAAAGCGTGATCTTTGACGAATAAATAAATAGAAGTGTAGATTTTTTGTTTGTGTCTAACCAATAATACTTCGAATGCGCGGTCATTCCCGCTAATATACTGGTTGATCAACTCTTGATCGTTGAGCCTGGTAACTTGCATAACTATACTTTTTTTCGATAAATGAAAAACTAAAATAAAGTGTAGAAGTTACTATGCTATAGACAAATTTTTTGATGAGAAAATAAAATTCTGGTTATTCTAAACCAATTATAAGACCAAATTATACTTTTTTCTACTTGTTTGCCCGATTTCTCAGGGCGTTAACATAAAATTAACTGATTTTTTTTTAGAACAAATATAATAATAGGCTTTAAGGATTTCGTTCTAATAAATGGCTTTTCGGAAGGATTTAATATTTCTATAAATATCCTTTCAATTAATCTTTTTTCCAACTATTTTCAACGCAAAATGTTTTAACTTTGTCGTGTCAAATAAAATTGGCACTGCCTTCATGTTTAAAGACACAATTATTCTGCCATTCCCCTATATAGACTGATAAAATACTTAAAAGTTACAGGGTACAGAAATAAAAATATACTATGCCTGTTAAAAAATCTCCCACTAAGAAAAAATCTACTTCCGGAATCCTCTCCAAACCCAGAAGACAAAAAATAAGTCAGTTCATTGAAATCAAAGGAGCGAACGGAAATAACCTAAAGAATGTCTCCCTGACCATTCCCCGTAATAAACTGGTAGTGGTTACGGGCGTTTCTGGTTCGGGAAAGTCTTCTATTACCATGGATACGCTCTACGCCGAGGGCCAGCGGCGTTACGTCGAAAGTCTTTCCTCCTACGCCCGACAGTTTTTGATGCGTATGAAAAAACCAGAGGTGGATTATATTAAAGGTATCTGTCCCGCCATTGCCATCGAACAAAAGGTAAGCACCCGCAACGCCCGCTCAACCGTCGGATCTCTTACGGAGATTTACGATTACCTGAGACTCCTTTACGCCAGAATTGGAAAAACCTATTCTCCCATTTCTGGCAATCTGGTAAAACGACACGAAGTTGCCGACGTAGTAGATTATATTAATTCCTTCAAAAAAGGGACAAAAGTCCAACTTTTTATTCCAATTCAGAAAAAATATCTGGAACGTACCCTAAAAAAAGAGTTGGAACTGCTCATGCAAAAAGGATACACCCGAATTTTCTTTGACGATACACTACATCAGATTCAGGAGGTCCTGGAAGAAAAAAAACTGGACCTGAAAAAGACGGTGGAAAAAATTCAATCAAAAAATATACGGGTACTCATTGATCGATTCGTAGTCGACGCCAAAGAGGACGAAAACAATAAGCGAATTGCCGATTCTGTATTGACCGCTTTCTACGAAAGTGAGGGAGATGCCATCGTCGATATTATGGGTAAAGAAACAACGGCCTTCAATAATCGGTTTGAGTTGGATGGGATGACTTTTTTAGACCCTACCCCACAGCTATTTAATTTTAATAATTCATTCGGCGCTTGCCGGACTTGTGAGGGCTTTGGCCGGGTGATGGGTATCGACGAAAATAAAGTGATTCCGAATGCCTCCTTATCCGTTTACGATGGTGCCGTTGCATGCTGGCGTGGGGAGAAAGGACAGATGTGGCTCCATCAATTATTAAAAAATGCACACCATTTTGATTTTCCGGTCCACACCGCCTACGCGGAATTATCCAAACCTCAGAAAAAATTATTATGGAAAGGAAATAACTACTTCGACGGGATTCACGCCTACTTTTCAGAACTACAGGAAAAAATGTATAAAATCCAGAATCGGGTAATGTTGGCTCGCTACCGCGGTCGTACGAGCTGTACCGATTGTGAAGGCACTCGCCTTCGTCCGGAAAGTACCTACATAAAAATTGAGGGTACCCCAATCACTGATTTGGTGGAATTACCAATCGATGAATTACTTGTTTTTTTTAAAGAATTAAAATTAAATAAGCACGATAGTACCATCGCCAAACGACTCTTACTGGAAGTAAATAACCGCCTGGAGTTTATGCAAAATGTAGGCTTGAATTACCTTACGCTCAACCGAGTTTCCGCAACCCTCAGTGGGGGCGAAACACAACGGATCAACCTTACCAGAACCCTTGGAAGCAACTTGACTAGCAGTATGTACATCCTGGACGAACCCAGCGTAGGACTACATCCCCGCGATACAGATCGACTCGTTACCGTCTTGAAAAGATTGAGAGATCTGGGTAACACCGTCATTGTGGTAGAACACGAAGAGGATATTATTAAGAATGCAGACTACCTCATCGACATGGGCCCAAAAGCAGGTATTCACGGTGGGGAAGTTGTCTTTGCCGGAGATTACAAACGGATTCATACGGAAGAACCCGATAGTCTTACGGCTGCTTACATGAGTAATCGAATGCAAATTCCCGTTCCCGAAAAAAGAAGAAAAGGCAACGGTAAAATCGAAATAAAAGGAGCGCGCCAGCATAACCTCAAAGACATTGATGTCACCTTTCCACTGAATACACTCACCGTGGTCAGCGGGGTATCGGGTAGTGGTAAAACGACTTTAGTGAAAAGTATTTTATTCCCCGGTCTTAAAAAAATATTGGGAGAACCATACACCACTGCTCCAGGTAATCACGATGAGATTACGGGGAATTTGAATAAAATTACGAAGATTGAAATGATCAATCAAAATCCAATTGGTAAATCTTCCCGCTCTAATCCAGTCACCTACGTCAAGGCTTACGATGCGATTAGGAATTTGATGGCTACCCAGCAATTGTCAAAAATCAGAGGATATAAACCAAAACATTTTTCCTTTAATGTAGAAGGTGGACGCTGTGAAACTTGTACGGGAGAAGGCGAACAAGTAGTAGAAATGCAATTTTTGGCAGACGTTCGTTTAGAGTGCGAAGACTGTTATGGAAAACGTTTTAAATCAGAAGTTTTAGAGGTCAATTATAAAGGTAAGAATATTTTTGAAATCCTGGATTTAAGTATCGAAGAAGCCATCGACTTTTTTGCGGAGAATAAAGAAGTCATCAAAAAAATCACGCCGTTGAATGACGTGGGACTCGGCTATATTAAGCTGGGCCAGTCTTCGAGCACGCTCTCGGGCGGTGAAGCACAACGGGTCAAACTGGCTTCCTTTTTAAATAAAGAGAATACCAAAGAAAAAATCCTTTTTATTTTTGACGAACCAACGACCGGTCTACATTTCCACGATATTCGTAAGCTTCTGGATGCATTAAATGCACTCGTCGATAAAGGACACACCGTCCTGGTAGTTGAACACAATATGGAGGTAATTAAAAGTGCTGACTGGTTAATAGATTTAGGTCCTAGCGGTGGTAAACTAGGTGGAAACCTAGTCTATCAAGGACCCCCCGAAGGTATTTTAAAAGTAAAAAAATCTTATACCGGACATTTTTTGAAAGAGAAGTTGTAAGAGCATATCGAATATAACGAAATAGTTCTATACACATTCTAATTTCCAATTACTAAAAACAAAAGGGCTGCCAAGGAGCCACCGATGATTGGTCCGACCACCGGAATCCAGGCATACCCCCAATCGCTACCACCCTTGTTTTTGATTGGTAAAATAGCGTGCATAATTCGAGGGCCTAAATCTCGTGCCGGATTGATGGCGTAGCCGGTGGTACCACCCAACGACATACCGATGGCCAATACCACCAACGCAACGGGTAGTGCATCGAGTGCTCCTAACGAAGCAGGCGCATCACCTACGGTAGCACCACTGATGTAAAATACAGCCAGAACTAGAACGAAGGTTCCGATAATCTCCGAGATCAAATTGTCCATTGTACTTCTTATGGCTGGACCAGTGCTGTGTACCGCTAAAATCAAATCCGGATCTTTAGTTAAAGTAAAATGAGGTCGATAGTGTATCCAAACCAAAAAACTACCCAATGCAGCTCCCAAAAGCTGGGCACTTAAATAAGTAGGGATAAGTGTTATTTCGACCTTACCCGCTATCGCCAGACCGATGGTTACTGCTGGGTTGATGTGCGCTCCACTAAAAGGAGCTACGATAAATACCGCCACAAAAACCGCAACGGCCCACCCTATTGTAATTAATAACCAACCGGTACCTTTACCTTTTGTTGATTCCAGTAATTCGGTGGCAACGACCCCGTTTCCTAAAAGAATCAAGATAGCAGTACCAATAAGTTCAGCCACGAATATGGACATAATTCTATTTTTTTACTTTATAAAAGATTGATTCACGAATAATGAATTCATTCTTGACTAAAGATAAAAAAAAAGGGAATACTAAAAATTGTCAGGCAGAAGGTTCTTCCGAAAGCTATTTTTATTGAAGCTGTTTAAAAGAGTCATCCCGAATTATTTAAGGATAATCAGGCTATCTTCCACCGGCACAAAAGCCCACCGGAACGTTATCTTTGCGGTAAAGAGCGATAGCATCTCCACCTGGGTCACCATTTTGTAGACCTCTAATCGGTACCCATATAGTTCCATAGCCATTTCCTTCATTGGGAATTGTGCCTGATAGCGGAATTGGATTTCTGCTGCTTTGAATAGGTTGATTATCAGCTCCATCATAAGCTTGTAAGCAATATAAGCTTAAATCCAGGCCGGCTGGTCCAGCAATTTCTACTCCTTCATCACTATCGCTACTAATATTATCATAATGAATTTCATTGATCCAGGGCGTATTAGGGGTCGTAGTATTAGTTATAGTCTGACCTGAATTAATCATCCCTGAAGATGCATTAGTAGAAGCAGTCCATAGAAAACCATGACTAGGTGCACCGGTGCCTCCGTCGGTCAATTGCAAGGAACTTCCTACCGGAGTAGTACTATTTGATTCATCTACCATGATATCAATAGAAGTTAGACCATCAGCAAATCCTCCATCTGCTACAATTACCCCTTCCCACGAAATAAAATCAAGAACCGTCACTTCACTTACCCAAGTATCACAAATACCATCATCACTGTTGTTTATGCTTGAACCAAAATCATATTCACTAATGGGTCCATTGCTACTCCCGCAAGCACCCGCGATAATTTCCAAATCGCCCTGCGTAGGACAACTGCAATTAGCAGGATTAAGCGAAAGTGGTTCTTCTCCGGTCATGGTACAAAAAGATTGCGAAATACCATTAGAGGCTGTACAAACGACATTGGTCTGCTTGAGAGATACATCAAAAGGGTTATCCAGAAAGGTGGCTAGACTATTAATCGTATCACCGTCCTGAAGTCCAGTACTAAAAGTTCCGCAGGATTGAGCAGGTAAGGTGGTGGTTGTTCCATTATTTGTACTAGTGATATCTCCCCCTAGTACAAAATCATAACTAAAGAAATCATCCGTACTATCATTGTTCCTGTCCAGAGTGATAGGCCCGGTAGAGGTAAAAGTATATCCATTAATCGTAATTCCTGAAACCGCTTCGACTTCTATTTCCGGCCCCGAAGCTGCCTCTTCACCCAATGGAGCATTAAACGTAATTTCAATTGGGTCTACAGCATTGTAATTTATTCCTGCACTGCTACAATTATCAAAGGTTAGAGTCATTATTTTTGGATAAGTAGTTCCAGGTTCTACGGAACTGCTGGGACAATCCATACGCGTATCTCCCACTTCCGTCAAAAAATAAAGCTGTGGCTTGGTAATCGCTTCCCGCATTCCCGTTGAAATCAACTGGAAAATCCCTACATAAGTCTCTGTAATATTTTCATGAAAGGGGGTAGAAAAGGTATCTTCTTGTTCTTGCTTTAAAGTCAAATCAGGTTCTTTTTCACAGCCTGAAAACATAAGAATAATGGATAAGACCACAAAGGTCTTCAATAAATGCCGCATGGTATTTACAAATTGAAAAGGTTAAAAATTGAATTTTTGTGCTCTGTACGAAAGGTAAGAGGCTTTAGTGAACTACCCCGACCCAAGGGTACGGGGCATCAAAATCATCCCAAAAGGGAGTTTTGATTTTTCAGCGTTTCATCGCAATCTGCATCCTGTAAAGAATGACTTACAATCGCTCCACGCTTGTTTTCTACCGTCCCG
>CALLLR010000213.1 GCA_938008185.1 uncultured Saprospiraceae bacterium | reverse complement strand
ATTAAGGAAACTAAGTTGTCTCAACTTCACACCTTGGTACCTGGATACGTGGCCGAAAAATAAAACTTCCACCCTGAAAAAATTGACAAAGATAGTCAATCAGTGATTTAATAGGGAACGGGGGAGGTCGGACGCTTACAGATTACCGTCATTGATGACATAACCCGCAGTAGGAACTCTAACAATGATCTTATCATCATCCCATAAGATATAATCCGATGCAAAAGGAGTCATGTCAAGATCGATGTGTTCATTGTCTACTATAATTCCATCAATTTCAGGAAAAACAACTCGGTATCGACCAGGGATACAATCAGATAGATTTTCTTCTGGAAGATCACCAAACTCTGACCCCGTAATAGTTATTGTTCCAGGAAGAGAATTCGCATCATTGGTTACAGTTAGCGATTGATCGGCTAGCAATCCTGCTGCTACTGTATTCGGTGATACCTCAGTAATCTCAAAAGCAGCTTGACAGAATTGCTCGAAGGGACAAGATTCAATATTTGGGACTATGCTTATTGGTGTAAAAGATTCTCCGGATTGATTAGTAAACAATTGAGCTTCTTCCCCTTCTTCCAGAAGAAGCTCAAAATAGGGTTCTGTTTGAATATTTAAGTTTTCAACTGGTATTTGAACATCTAAAACTTTTTTATAATCCTGACTAAAATATTCTGCACTACTAAATGCCGATCTTTGAAGTTTTATTTTACCTTCATTTGTTGATACTTGATCTGTTGAAAGTTCAAGGCTTTGAGTGAATTCATTAGCAAGTTGAATTTGCGTGTTTGGATTAGAAAGAATATTTGGCCCGAATACTTCTGGATCATATTTAAACCCAAATGAAATATCTTCAATGGTAAATAAGTTGCTCCATTTACTTTTCATTCGAATCTCAAAGTTTATAACATTTCCATCAAATTGGAAATTATCCAGCTTATAATGTATTTCCCAATCGTCTCTAATAAAAGAGGTAATATCTGGAAGGCTTTGCCCAAGATAACTATAGATAGATTCAATTAATTGTTCCGGGCTATTATATTGTGCGAATAAGCTTTTACCTAAAAAATCCTTGTTATCATTTGAGTGATAACCCACGAAGCCCTGTTTTTCTGCGTAAACTTCGTAATTGGAATAGTCGTTATTTAAAGTGGGATGTTGAGTATTTGATAACATAAAAAGTCCAACTTGACCAGCATATAGCCGTAACGCGTGAGACCAATGATCTAAATTGCCATCTACTTTACCCCCTCTCGTAATTATATAAACATAATCTTCCTCCTGTAAAAAAGCATTAGCGTTGTAGATGTTTTTATAAATCCGTAGTTTATTGGAAGTGTATATACCATCAGAGGTATTGAAGCTTTCAGATTCTATAATTTCTCCCTCAATGATTCGTGAGCTTTGAGAAACAATCTTTTCGAGAGGGACTTCAAAGTATTGTGCGTTGAGAAAATGGAAAATGGAAAATGGAAGTTACAAAAAATAAAGTTAGAATTAATGTAAACCGAATAAAAGTTCTGATTTTCATAATAGTGAATTTTAAGTGATTATATATTGATATAAAAAAGTAATTATACAAAATTTATAATCATCTGTCAGAACCATTATTTCATAAAAATCAGGTTTCTGAATTTGAGTTTAATGGTTGTAAATAACATTTATATTTTGCAATTAGTATTTTTATGTAAAAAAAATATGTTGTTCGTCTGCACGTTCATGTATAGATGAAAAATCCTTCTTTAGCTTAAATTTGCACATCCACACATCAATCAATCCGCACATCCGACGAAGTCTCCAACCCCTGCAAAATCCCTTTCTCCACCGCCGGAACCCCCCGCTTCATCCACTGTGGCTTCTCCGCTCCTTTTAAATAATAATCAAAAAATTGCGACATCCGAATATTAAAATCCATTCGGTTTTGCCGCTTCACGGGCCAGTGCGGTTCGTCATTATAATTCAGCATCCAGGCTGGTTTCCCTAATCGACGTAATCCCACAAACATCTCAATTCCCTGATACCACGGCACCGCGCCATCCTTGTCATTGTGTAAAATCAAGACGGGCGTCTCCACTTTATCCAAAAAGAAAATTGGCGAATTTTCTAAATAACGCAGCGGCTTGTCCCAGATCGTTCCGCCAATTCTACTCTGCGTATTTTCGTACTGAAACATCCGGCTCAATCCCGATCCCCAGCGAATGCCACCGTAGGCACTAAACATATTCACCACCGGAGCACCCGATTCGGCACACTTAAATAAATTGGTTCGCGTGATCATATACGCCACCTGATAACCACCCCAACTGTGTCCCTGCAACCCGATATTGTCCTTGTCCACAAACCCCTTTTCGATCAGCGCCATCACGCCCGGCATCACCGCATTGTACGCACTCTCGCCGGGATAACCAACCCGGTAACTCACGTCCGGATTAAAAATCAGATATCCCCGATTCGCATAATAACTGTAGTTGATCGTAGAACGTCCTGGATACGGCGCCCGGTGACGGTACAAACGATCAGAGCTACGCTCGTAAAAATTAACCAGCATTGGGTACTTTTTTGTGGAATCAAAGTTAGGCGGCTTGATTAAAGTACCGTCCATGACTTGCCCGTTCAGGTCGGTCCACTGAACCAACTCGGCCGTGCCCCATCCGTATTCCGATTGCTGGGGGTTGACTTCGCTGATCTTTTTTATATTTTCAAATTTTAAATTGGTAAGTTGTAAATCGGGGAATTCCGAAAAACTTTCTTTCGTAAAAACGAGCGCATCCGATTTTTTTGCTTTGGTGATCCTGGACGTATAATTATTTGCCCCGCCCACGAGTTGCGTAACCGTTCCCGTTTTTACATTTAAATTTACGTAACCACTCGTTTTATCCGTTTCGTTAAAATAGCGGAGGAGCAAAGGTTGATCGGTGTCCATAAAGCGCGCTTCCCGATCTAAACGAATATAACGGTACGTAGTTTTATTTTCACGACCTTTGGTTAAGCGTTTTTTACTGTTTGGATTTTTGGGATTAATTTGCCAGATATCGTACCGGTCATATACGTAAATATGACGATCATTTTTGTCCCAGCCTGCGATTCGATAACTGTTGGGCAGCATCGGGCGATCATTCAATTCATCGTAAAAAGGTTGTTTGTTATTGTCGGTCAACTTTTTAATTTGTTGATCGGCAACCGTGTAAGCGTACCAGGCCGTATCCGGCGAACTGTACCAATACACATAATCTCCCTTGGGGGAGAATCTGGGGCTGGCGCGTAGATTGGTCGCAACCGTTTTACGTTGTCCGGTATTTTTATTCACCAAATAAAAAGATTGGATCCTGGGGTAGCCATCCCAGCTGCTGGAAATAGCGGCGGACAGATCATCAATTGCCAGAACATATTTTCCGTTGCCTTCGTCGGCCAGCTCATAGTCCAGAGCAGTAGCGTCGGTGAGTGCGACTTTTTTACCGCCAATATTCCAGGCGTTGAGGTAGGTCATTTTTTCATCATCTTCCTGCTGTATTTTCTGTTGCGTATGCAACCGCGTATCCTGATAATGCCAGACTTCGACGTTGACAATATCTTCTTTTAATAAACTGGTGTCTTGTAAGATTGGGAAAGGTGCCGTACCGTAAAACAAGGTTTTTCCATCTTTAGAAAAAGTAGGGGGGTAATTATCGGAAAGAAAACTGTCGGCACTATTTTGCGGATCGGGATTGGACGCCAGGACCAACTGTGCTACGTCTTTGTTGTTTTTCCAATAAAATAAAGAAAGTGGACGCGCTTTTACTTTGGTCGAATCAAAGTCTGCGATAAAAGCGGCTTGTTGTCCCGTTTCATCCAGCTGTAATTTTTTGTATTTTCCCTTACCGCGGTAAAGTGGTTTTTCTTTTTGTTCTTTAAAATCAAAATAATAAACACCCGGCTCAAACCCATCGAATTTTCCGGAATTCGAAAAAATAGCGGAAGGTGCCTTTTTGGCAATTTTATATTTCAAAACGCCGGGATAACTGACCGTATTTCTGGTTTTTAAATCGTAAAAAACCAGGAGCGTCCCGTCTTCCTTTTTTGGCTTTTTAGGACTTTTAGATTTGGTTGCTGTAGTGTCACTGGTCATTTCTTTGGTAGGTTGCAAAGGAACGGCTTCTTTTTTATAGATCAGCCAGCCGTCCCATATTTCCGGTAGTTGATAAGATTGCACATCCGGAATGGTGGTGACAGAGCGATCTTTTAAGTGATAAATCACCAGACTATCATTCGGTAAATCCTCTTTTTTGACCTTCTTCAATTTTAAGGCTCGAATCGTATCCACGGCTGCAGATAATTTAAAAACCAGCCATTCGTTGTTGGCACTAATCTGAGCCTTGCTACCCCGGTGAAAACGGATCGTATTACCCGTGGCCTGACTGTAGATATGAAGGGTAGGATCGCCCGCTTCGTTGCCGACGTTATAAACCACGTACTGTCCATCGTTGGAGATACGGGTTTCTTTGATGGTGTTCCAAATATTGAAGGTCTCTGGTGTCATAGTTTTAAGCGATTGCGCAAAAAGTGGTAGGGTAACCAGAGAAATAACGATAACGAAAAAATACTTCATGTTCAGTTGCGTTTTAATTGAGGTGGGAAATTACGGAAAAAATAGAGGTGGGAAATTAAATTAGTAGTTTTTATTGGAAAATGACAAATCTGATTCATTGATTCTCAGTTATGATGAAGAGAGATTTTAGTAAATTTGTGCGTAATTATGATAGCAAATACCAAAATATTTCTTTTATTTTTTTTATTACTTGCCTTCGCATGTGGTGATGAAAATGCTCCGACCCCGACTCCAGAACCACCGGCGGTGAATGATACGGCAATACTGAATCAGCTTTCGCAAAATTATACACAGCTTCCCGAACAAGTTATTTCCGTTAGCCGAGATAAAACCGTTTATGCACAATACACTGATCCCACCGAAAGATATAATCATCGCGTTATGGGCGATGGCGTAGAAGGCGGCGGTTTGGTCGTTGTGGCTGATCGTGTTTTCTACGAATTGACGTTGGCGGAGAATTACGTTTTTGAAGATATTCGCCCCAGGTTATACGACGTGGATCAGGACGGAGAATTAGAAATTATAACGATTCGTACCGAAATCACCCAGGGTGCAGGTATCGTCGTTTACAAAATCATTGATAATCAACTAGAAGAATATGCCTACGTTCCGGAAATTGGTTTATCCAGTCGTTGGCTCAATATTGTTACGATCAATGATCTGGACCAAGACGGAGTAGTCGAACTGGTCTGGATTCAAACTCCTCATATTGGTGGTATTCTTAAAGTAGCAAAAATAGCCGCCGGAGAATTGAATGTGTCGTACGAAACAAGCCAATATAGTAATCACGGCTACGGCCATCCCAATCTCTGCCTTTCCGTTTTAACCCAAGAAAATCAGGAAAAAATTTTTTACGTTCCCACGCAAAATCGAGATAAAATAGTCGGGTTTAAATATACCAGTGATACCCTGGAAATAGTTTCTGAAATAGATCAGTCGGTAGATTTTTCCAAAACCCTCCACGAACAATATAACTTTGAAAACGTAATATCCGTCGAAGATAATTGTATTTTTATAGAATAAAAAAGATTCAACAAGCGAAGCCCTCCAACAAGCAAAGCCTCAACAAACAAAGCGCCTTAACAATTCAACAAACGCATGAAAAATATACTCAAACCCACATTCTGGATCCTCTTACTACTAGTCGGCTTCTTTATCGGTACTTCCTGGCAGAACCGTCAAGGAGATACGGATAATGAAATTGAGAATAGTCAAAAAGTATTGGTGAAAAATGCGGTTCCCGCTACTTCACAAACGGTAGATTCCGACGACCGTTTTACCGACCAGGAAGTCGCGACCATTAATCTTTTTGAGCGTGCGGCACCCTCCGTTGTTTTTATCAACACCTCCAATATGCGGCGAGACTACTGGTCCCGGAACGTAAGCGAAATTCCAAGGGGGAGTGGCTCCGGTTTTGTCTGGGATAAGAAAGGACATATTATTACCAATTACCACGTAATTCAGGGCGCAGATAAGGCCACGGTTACTTTTGCCGACCAAAGTACTTACCCCGCCACCCTCGTCGGAGCAGCTCCCGAAAAAGATTTGGCTGTATTACTAATCGATACTGATAATAGTAAGTTGCAGCCTATTCCCGTTGGTGATTCCGATCACCTCAGAGTGGGACAATCCGTCTTTGCAATTGGTAATCCTTTTGGTCTGGATCAGACGTTGACTACTGGGATCATCAGTGCTTTAGGCCGGGAGATTGAGTCGGTGGGGAAGGTGCCAATTCGGGATGTGATCCAAACTGACGCAGCGATTAATCCTGGTAATTCAGGCGGCCCGTTACTGGACTCAAAAGGAAAATTGATTGGGGTGAATACCGCGATTTTTAGCCCTTCCGGTGCGTACGCGGGCGTCGGGTTTTCGATTCCTTCTCACGTCGTTGATTGGGTGATTCCGGACCTGATAAAGTACGGAAAAATTAATCGTCCAACGTTGGGTGTCGAATTTGCCAGTCAACAGGTCATGCGGAGGATGGGAATGGAAGGAATGTTAATTCTGGAAGTACTCAGAGGAGGTGCTGCCGAAAAATCTGGGTTGCAACCTACGCGCCGTATGCGTAATGGTTCGATTGTTTTAGGAGATGTGATTACTTCGATCAATGGTGAAAAAGTAACCAACCGGGGAGAACTTATTTTGATTCTGGAAAAATATAAATCCGGTGATCAGGTTACGGTGGGGATCATACGTGATTATGAACCCGAAGAAGTGGAACTTACCCTGGATAGTATTCAATAGAAAAACATGAGTCATCCCAAATTATTTATTTAGAAGTGATCAGCCAGTTGATCACCACTTTAAATTTTAATAATGCAATTCGGGATGACTCATGTTCTGTTTTAAAAGGTTATACTGTTTTACTTGGAAAGTGCAAACAGCATACTTAATTTGTTTTTACAAAGCGGTTTGTTTTAATCAATGTTTAGAATTCCCCGTACCCTTGGGTCGGGGATGAATAAACTGCCCGAAAGGGCAAACTAAAAACATAAAACATTTTGTTGTTTTATAAATAAACTTTTTGTATTTTTACGTCATGTTAAAGGCATATAAATATCGACTTTTTCCAACTCAAGAACAATCAGATTTGCTTGCTAAGCATTTTGGCCACTGTCGGTTTATTTATAATCACTTTCT
>CALLLR010000212.1 GCA_938008185.1 uncultured Saprospiraceae bacterium | reverse complement strand
CTCCTTCGTCGTTCTCGGCCTGCGCAGATGTCGGGAGGAAAATTAAAAATCACTCTCAGCAGGGATACTCGACAAACACTTTCTTTCTAATTCTTTTTAGCCATTAACTTTTTTATTTGTTGAATCCCAAACCTGCTTAGTTGTTCCTTCGTCGTTCTCTGCCTGCGCAGATATCGGGAGGAAAATTAAAAATGCCCTCTCAGCATGAGGGATGCTCAACAAAACTTTCTTTTCTGATTCTTTTCTTCACTACTTTTCTATCTCCTATACCCCGGATCGACTTTATTATTTTACTCAATCTTTTTTATTCTGGTGCTCCGTAAAATAGCTCTAGCTCCTTTTTTGGCACAGTCCTTGACTATATATAATTGTAAGTTTTGGTTAAAAAATTGTAAGATTCGTTTCCTAAGTCTGATGTCTAACATCAGACTTATTTTTTTGTACGTATTTACTTCGAGCGATTTTTGATTTTCTAAATCCCGGTTATTTTACTTCGAGCGATTTTTGATTTTCTGAATCCCGAATCTGCTTAGTTGTTCCCTCCTTCGTCGTTCTCGGCCTGCGCAGATGTCGGGAGGAAAATTAAAAATTGCTCTCAGCGGGGATACTCGACAAACTCTTTCTTTCTGATTCTTTTTAGCCATAACTCTTTTTATTTTCTGAATCCCGGATATTTTACTTCAAGCGATTTTCCAACAACTCAACAAGCGAAGCGACTCAACCGCGAAGCGTTTCAACCTCTCCCACGCAACATTCAAAACCCTCTGTACGTTTTATAATGGTACTACGAATTATGAAGTCTTTGATTAACTTCCAGTATATTTAGCCATGAAAAAAATTGTACTCTCTCTTTTTACGCTTCTATTTATTGTTTCCTGCACTTTTACCCAAAAAATTAAGGACGGCTCGATGGCTTTTGACCGCAAACAGTACGCGGTAGCCATTCCAATGCTCAAAAAAGAATATAAAAAATCGAAAAGTAGAATTGAAAAAGGTAAACTGGCCATGATGATCGGCGAGTCCTACCGACATACCAACCAGTCTCCGGCTTCCATCGAATGGTACTTGACTGCTTACGATTCGGGCGCCGGAGAGGAGGCACTCAAACAACACGCCTACGCGCTCAAACGTGATGGGCAGTACGAGGCGGCTAAAACAGCTTTTAAAAATCTCGGTATCGAAATTGGGAGTCCTTACGAATATCGTCGGGAAATTCAGGCTTGTGAACTGGCCATTGGCTGGAACAAAGAGGAGGAGACTTACCGGGAATATAAAATTTCTCCAGCTGCTTTTAATAGCGCAGATTCGGAATATGCGCCAACGATTTTTTCGGATCAACAACTGCTTTTTACTTCTGATCGCAACGCAGCAACGGGAGAAGCGACTTACAACTGGACGGGCAATGCTTTTTCTGACATCTTTACCGTCAACTTGAACAGTAACGAAATCGAAGGGTTTAGCCCACTCATCAATTCTATTCACAACGAAGGAACCGCAGCTTTTAACGCCGATTATTCAGAAATGTATTTTAGCCGTTGTTACACGGACGAAAAACGGGGTGATAATTATTGTAAATTGATGGTCTCAAATCTAAAAGACGGCGCCTGGACTATTCCACAACCACTGAGCTTTGTAGAAGATAAAGTCAATTATGGTCATCCCGCTTTATCGGCGGACGGAGAGACCATGTACTTTAGTAGCGACCATCCGGATGGTTGGGGTGGATACGATATTTATTATGTTGAAAAATCCCTGGACAGCTGGGGTGAGCCTAAATTGATGAGCCGGGATATTAATACGCAGGGTGACGAAAAATTTCCGTCCGTAGATCAGGATACATTCTATTTCTCTTCGGACTACCACGCAGGATTGGGAGGACTGGATATTTTTAGTATTTATAAAATGAAAAATGGCCGCTGGAGTTCTCCGCAAAATTTAAAGCCGCCCGTTAATTCGAGCGAGGATGATTTTGGTTTTGTGGTAAATACTCTTGCTAAAAAGAAAAAAGGCGTTTTAGAAAGTGGTTTTTTTAGTTCTTCCCGACAAGATGGAATGGGGGGTGATGATATTTACCAATACGAAAAAGTGATACCACCACTGCCGCCGCCGCCAGTGACAGATACGTTAACAACGGAAAAACCCAAGCCGATTGTTTATAAAATGTTACTCGATGTTTATGTTTTAGAAAAAATTTATAAAATACCTGATAATCCAAACAGTGCGATACTGGGTCGTCGTCCTCTGGGAGAAGCTACCCTGGAGGTCAGCTTTGGAGACGAGAAAAAAACTTACCCCGTTGGACCGGATGGTTTGGTACAAATCGAACTGGACGAAGAAACGGATTATCGATTTTTTGCGCGTAAAAATGAGTACCTGAATAATACGGGAAATTTTTCTTCCAAAGGAATTGGAAAAGATCCCAGAAATCCAGTTAAAAAATTTGAACTGGAAATTGAACTGGATAAAATATTCCGGAATACCGAAATTAATCTGGACAATATTTATTACGACTTCGACGACTGGGCGATCCGCCCGGATGCCGAACCTACGCTTAACCAACTGGCCACGACCCTCGCCCGAAATCCGAATATCCGAATCGAACTGGCTTCCCATACCGATTGCCGGGGACGTACTGCTTATAACCAAACGCTCTCCCAAAAACGGGCAGAATCTGCGGTACAGTATTTAATTACCAAAGGCATCGCCACTGATCGACTGACCGCTAAAGGCTACGGAGAAAGTGCCCCGGCGGTAGAATGTAATTGTACGCTTTGTCAGGAAGAAGAACATCAGGCAAACCGACGAACGACGTTTAAGGTGGTGGATTAGTGAATTTTTTGATTTGTGGATTTAATTATAGGAAAAACATCTTTTTTTGATAAAAAAAGGGCTTGTCCAAATTCATCAATTAATGAAAATTGGACAAGTTCTTAAAATAGAACAATTGATCTATTTACCTCATTCCACAAAAAAAATCTTCTTCACTCCCAACCCATCCACTTCCAGCCAATACATCCCACTTCCTAAATCCGACCCATCCAAAGACTCCGTAGTTTGTCGAAAGACACCCGCTTTCATCGCTTGCCCCAGGACATTAACCAACCGCCAGTTTCGCAACTGCGTATTGGGTAAGACCACCGTCAACTCTCCACGTGTCGGATTAGGAAAAACTGTGAATGCTGCTTTCTGTAACTCATCGACATTCGTGATAACTACCATCAACTCCTGACAAATTGTATCACTACCCGCTTCGTTGGTCGCAATCAGGCAGACTTCGTAGGTGCCGCTTTCGGTGTACGTGTATTCGGGGTTTTGCATATTGCTGCTGCTGCCATCGCTAAAGGTCCAATACCACTCTGTTGGTATTCGTTCAGACTCATCCGTAAATACGGTATTACTGAGACTGTCGTAATGAAGGCAGCAATGGGCCGGATGGTGTCGCAAGGACTGCCGATCAGGGCTTTGAGGCGGTAGTTGGGATGGTTGGGGACGGACCAGTCGTTAAAGGTGGCAAGTTGGAGACCGTGTTGCTCTACGTTGCAGGCAGGGCCGCGCTCGTTGGGGTTGTGGATGATGTGCATATAGCGGGTATTGCCCGTCGTAGCGACATATATCTTATCATTGGGAGCTAACTGAGCCAAACCATAATTAGTCGGTACATTTGTTATTGGATCTTGGAAACCATCATAAGAAGCTATAGTATCTACGCTCCCCGGGATATCATCCGCTAATAAGTTGTATTGTTCAAGTCGAACATCACGAGAATGATATAATAATTCTGAATTAGGAGAAAAAGCAAGTCCCCCGAGTCCACCGTCAATAAAACCTTCCTCTGTAGTATCAATGGGAATGTGTAGAGAATTGCTTAATAGACCAGTACAGCGGTCAAAATTATAGATATCAATTGAACCTGGCTCTGTAAAATAAAACGCTCCCTTATGAGCATATTTCGACCCATCTGGAAAAAAAACAGATTGACCTGCTAACCCAATTACAGGTATATCTCCCAGAGATTGTTGAAATATTTCTTCAATTCCATTATTAGTCAATAATACAGTATAATAATTATTCGTATCATATTCTCCTATTAAAATCCACCAATCTCTACCATTTGCGTGACGAGTAGCGGTCATCTTTCCATATGTCAAAGTATCACTTATTATATTAATATTCTTTCCTATAACAGAAAAATTTTCTAAAGTGGAATTTTTATTTAAAATAGAATAATAGCAATTAGGAATGGAAGTCCCTGCATCGCCAATCTCTTCATCAGAAAGTTCTTCATGTATGATAATATAATTAGAATCACTTCCTGGATATCTAAAAATCAAAGATACTTGTGGAACACCTAATCCCATTAAGGCCCTTGACCTGTGATAAGGATTAAGACCTAATTCTTCTCCATTTTCTATAATTTGATTATTACTGTTCATAACTGTAGTCGCATCCGTATAAAATAAAAGATTTCCTGCTGTATCACAAATACTAGCACTTGCTAAAAAAAAATCCATCTCCCTAAACTCATAACTCACCGTCGGTGGCTCCGTATTAAAATCAATGCGAGTTCCACCGAAGGTGCTGTCAATAGTATTACTACTGTAGCCTGTCAGCCAGATATAATCTTCTTTTTGGGCAAAAAGGGAAAAACTGGTTATTACAAATAAAAATGCGAGTACTATTTTTTTCATATTAAAATTTTTAAAACATACCAGCCCGATTTGGACTGGTGTGTAGATTATTTATTGTTTAATAATTTTTTCCGATTGAATGACTTTTCCATTTTCCCGGATCACTAAAAAGTATAATCCACGGTTTAGTTTATCAAGAGAAATAATTAAGTTTCCTCCATCATCATTAGTAAGCTGGTTATAAATTATCCTTCCGGTCACGTCAGACAACGCCCAATTTCGTTCTCTGGATTCAGTAAATTGATAGTCTGCCCTTATCATACTATTGGTAGGATTAGGACTTACGCTAAAATAAGTCGAACTTATTTCTTTAGCGATGTCTTCCGATTTCTCTTGTCCCGCACTATTAGTACTACACCCTACTGGTGTAAAAGGAAGCCTGAACAGACTAGCCAACGCTCTGGCTTGAAATACCGCATCGGGACCTCCCTCCATCGGACAAAGTGCTGCTATCGTTTTAAGCGTTTGCTCCTGTACTGAAGTCAGACTACGGCTTCCAATAAATACGGTTTCTAAGTAAATAGCATTGATGCTTTTTTCGTTCTCTTCGTAGTCAAAACCAATAGAAACCTGTTGATTCAGCTGTCCAAGATTAAAGTGACTAGCCATTCTATAATTATTGAATTCGTTGGTAAGCGTTTTATAAGTAGCCGTTGCTCCTCCTAGTTTCTTAACAAATCCTAGTCTATCTTCTTCCAATGCCAGACTATCCACAGGATTGGTCGATTGTAAAATCAAATCGTCATACTCTACAATTTTCCCCTTGAATAATTGAATATTATCCCTAAGCTGAACCAGCTGATTAGTGGTAAAATTATCTATTTCATAGCTACCTTTCGTCTGACGTTCAATTTGCACAAGTTTACCCAAATTAGTAGGTTTTACTTCTTCTTGATAAGTTACATACGCTTCTGTACAGGCCGATGGCAAAACATTTAATACCTCTAAACTCGTATACAATCCTCGGTCTGCTAACCACGGAATTCCTAATGGATACTCAACTGAATTTATCTGATTATTGATAATTTCAATACTGACAGGATTACAAGGATTATTGGGATTAATTCCTAGGGGTGTTATACCACATTCTGTCTGAAAATTACAAGTAGGAGCAGTACTACCTGGCCCAAAGCTAAACCAATCCGTAGGACTTAATCCTCCTACCTCAATATCACAAGGCCATAAATTATTGTTAATTTGTGGACAATTATTAGTATTAGAAGTGGTTATTTCAAATCTTGAATTATTCAATTGAGAAAAATTATTAGCCACAAACCTAGCCCCAATCTCTTCCTCTCCCGACCAGGTATTCCCGCCATTGGACTGTGAACCGATCTTAGTATCCGCAGTAGCTAATTCCAGCGCTATTTTATGGCGGTTAAATTCGTTGGTCGTTAATTCCGAAAGTGAGCAATCCCCGCTAAATTCCATACCACTCCTTGTATCCTGAAAATGATTACAAGCATATTTAGAATTGGGCGATTGATCAACTTTAAAGCCCCAGCGTTTGAGATCCCGATCACTTCCACCTATTTGATTACACGAAAAGAGGTGACCTCCTCCATCGTCTATTCTAAAACCGTAAGATTTAGTGTACGAGGCTTGAGTTGGATTTACCATAGTTATATTATTTTCCACCGCTTCTATATTTTCCGAGTCGTTGATATAAATACCACTGTGTAAAACATTATCGCTTACAGTGTTTAAGGTTATTTCATTATCTCTAATCGAGGAAGTTGATCCTAATACGGACTCAATAGTAATAGCGCTGGTATTATACTCTGAGGACGTAGCATCACCAGAAAAGAATACATTAGAAGATATCTCCAGATCAATTGCCGGACAATTATTGACGTTTACTCCAATTGTACTGGAGGAGATGGAGTTACCAATAATTTTAATTTCGGCGTTTGGATTTATTTCCACATTTACACCATATTCGACGTTTGTCATCCGACAATTTTTAATATTAATGGTGTTAACACTTTCTGCAAACACCCCATCCACCACATTGTCCATTTCCGGTTCTCCCGCTGGATTAGCCGGATCGGTCAATCTTCCTTCCAGGGTTACTGCTCCTACATTCACCGCGTGAATCCCATAACCGGAGAAAGCTGGGTCGTCATCAAAAACGTCACCATAGTCACCTCGGATAATATTGGTCATTTGTACCTCGTTGACTTTCAGAAAATCAGCATTCTGGGCGATAATTCCGTTGGCTAGTCCATCAAAAGTATTAATATTTGCATTTGGGAAACTAAAAGGCATTCCAATATTTAAATAGCCTGTAGCGATTTGATTATTTTGAACTAAGGTTGACGCCAAAGTCGTACCTGTGAATATATAAGCATCTCCAAAAGTACTAGAAATTGTGTTATTTTTGAATATTCGCCTTTTAAGAAGAGGGACTGTTCAGTAAAGTGTGTCAATTTTTTATTTATTGATCCATTTACTGAACCGTTCTCCAAATTTTTCTTCTAGCTCCTGTTGGATACTTTTCCAAGCAAAAGCTTTGCGCTTCCATGATTTCTCATTTTGCATCAG
>CALLLR010000211.1 GCA_938008185.1 uncultured Saprospiraceae bacterium | reverse complement strand
CATCTAAAAATACTTCCGCTACTCCCGTAAATTCACTTCGAGCGGAAGCGTAAGCCGTCATCGCCAAAATATTTTTTCTTACTAAACTTCTGATTAAATCCATCTTAGTCAATTATATGTTTCACACTAAAGTCTGCTATTTGTTTTCACAAATGAAGGGTATCATTCATTGTTTATTAAAGATTCCAACCGTACACTCACCGCTTCCTTATGCGCCTGTAGTTGTTCCGCTTCCGCCATTAGTTCCACCGTTTTTCCAATATTCTGTAAACCCGTTGCGCTCAACTTTTGAAACGTAATTTTTTTAACAAAAGCATCCAGGTTCAGGCCGCTGTAACTGCGAGCGTAGCCGTTAGTCGGTAAAGTATGATTCGTGCCGCTCGCGTAATCGCCCACGGATTCTGGTGTATAATTACCCATAAAAACAGAACCTGCGTTGATGACCTTTTCGGCGAAAGCCTCGACTGCTTCAACGGCAAGAATCAAATGTTCCGGCGCGTATTGATTGATTATGTTTAGGGCAGACTTACGGTTTTCTAAAATTAAAACCGGACTATTTTCGAGGGCTTTTTTTGCAATTTCCTGGCGTGGTAATTTTGCTAGTTGTATATCAACTTCTGCTAAAACCTTTTTTGCAAAATCCAGATCAAAAATGACCAATACGACCTGGCTGTCCACGCCGTGTTCTGCCTGGGATAGAAGATCTGCTGCTACAAAACTGGCCTCTGCGGTATGGTCTGCCACAACCATTAGTTCCGAAGGCCCCGCTGGCATGTCAATCGCCGTTCCCTGTTGACTGACCAGTTGCTTAGCTGCGGTAACATATTGATTGCCGGGCCCATAAATTTTATAAACGGCAGGAATCGTTTCTGTACCGTAAGCCATCGCTGCGATCGCCTGCGCGCCACCTATTTTGAAAATTTTTGTAACGCCGCAGAGGTCTGCGGTGTATAAAATCACCGGATCAATATTACCATCTTTTTGTGGTGGCGTACAGAGGATCATTTCTTTACAGCCCGCAATCTGCGCAGGAACGGCCATCATGAGAACGGAAGAAAAAAGCGGTGCGGTCCCACCGGGAATATAAAAACCTACTTTTTCAATACCGACACTTTTTTGCCAGCATTCGATCCCAGACATGGTTTCAATACGGGGCGGGTCACTTTTTTGACTTTGATGAAAAACAGCAATGTTTGACTTGGCAATTTGAATCGCTTTTTTTAATTCGGGAGCTACTTGATTTTTGGCCGTCTCAATTTCGTTCTCGGTTACTTTGAAATTAGTAATAGCTACGTGATCAAATTTTTCGGTAAAATTTTTCAGGGCAAGATCTCCTTCTTCGCGAACCTTTTGTAACACACCTCCCACGATGACCTCCAGATTTTTGGCTTCGTGGACAGGTCGTTGAAGTATCTTTTGTGAAAGCGAATTGTTTGGATTTTGATAAATTTTCATAATCTATTTTTTATAAAATCATTTTCTGAATTGGAATAACCAGAATACCTTGTGCACCGTGGTTTTTTAGTTTTCCAATGATGTCCCAGAATTTTTGCTCGTTGATGACGGTGTGGACCGAACTCCAGCCCTCCGTGGCAAGTGGCATCACGGTAGGACTTTTCATACCCGGTAGCACTTTAATGATTTCTTCAATTTTATCATTGGGAGCATTCATCAGGAGATACTTGTTGTTTTTTGCTTCCAGGACCGATTCAAGTCTGAAAATTAATTGTTGATAGATAGCTTCTAATTCGGTTGGTATGTTTCCGACAACCATGCAGGCCTGAGATTTAAAAAGTATTTCTTTCTCTTCCAGATTATTTTTAAATAATGTGCTACCGCTGCTGACCAGGTCACATACCGCGTCGGCGAGCCCGATACCCGGTGCAATTTCTACAGATCCGGAAATTTCGTGAATATCGGCAGTCAGGTTATTTTCCTTTAAAAAACCTTTCAGAGCTACCGGATAAGAAGTGGCAATCCGTTTACCGTTGAGCCATGCCGGTCCAGTATAATCCATTTCTTTTGGTACTGCGATGGAAAGCCGACATTTGGAGAATCCCAGTGAAAGCACTTTTTGAATATCTTTCTGTTTCTCTACTAATAAATTTTCACCTACAATACCCAGATGTGCCACGTCATCCTGTACGTACTGAGGAATATCGGAATTACGGAGGTAAAGTACGTCCAGTGGAAAATTACGGGCCTGTGCCTTTAGCTGGTCTTTGCCGTTATCAATAGAGATACCGCATTCTTTGAGCATCTGTAGGGAGTCTTCTTGTAGTCTGCCGGATTTCTGGATGGCAATTTTTAAGCGGGGTTGACGCATAATTTTTTATTTTATCAAAATAAATAGTGTAAATAGAAAAAGCGGTTTATCAGATAACTGATAAACCGCTTTAATTAAGAATCGTTTAATTTTCAACAAGGCATCATCATCTATCTAAAAGATTAGTTAAGAAATGATGGTGATAAAACATACTTGCAAACATAAACGAGAAAAATTCTGTGGTGCCTCCAGGAATCGAACCAGGGACACATGGATTTTCAGTCCATTGCTCTACCAACTGAGCTAAGGCACCTTTTTAAGAAGCGATTGCAAATCTATATTGTTTTTAGCTAATCCACAAGTTTATCGGACACTTCTTGAAT
>CALLLR010000210.1 GCA_938008185.1 uncultured Saprospiraceae bacterium | reverse complement strand
GAGCTTAGACGAACAGTCGGCGATTAACTACTGAAATTAAAGAAATACTATCATGTGTCAACTGGAATACTACCACATAGCAGAACGGCTAAACAATATTAAGTTGGATATTAAGGATTTACGCGAAAATCCAACTACCTGCATACAAGAGAAAATTCAGATATTGAAAAAGACCAATCAACTTTTGCGGGAACAAAACAAGCTACTGACTTTACGACAAGAGGCCTTGCAAATGAGGCGGCAAACTGCCTAGTGCACGAAGTAATAAATTACGATCCTTTTTGACTTCCTGCCTGCTGACAAAGGCAGGTTTCAAATTAATTTTCAAAATTACTGATACCAGATTTGTGGTATTTTTATTATTTTTTGAAACTATTTTTTAGAGAAATAGTAAATGATTATCAAGTAAAATTATTCAGTGATGACCATACGTAAAAGTGAATACGTACTCGTGGCGGAGCAATTAAAATTGATTAGAAAAAAAATAAAAAATCTTAGAGATACTTCAGCAAATAACGTAGCTGAAAGAATTATAATACTCAGAAAAATCAATCAATTATTAACAGAATGTAACGATTTGCTGATTATACGCCAGAGGCTTTTAGAAAAAAGGAATAATAATTTTGAGAAAAGGATAGATATATTGGAATCACGGTTAGAATAAGCAATCAACGTTTTTACATCGTGGTGTAACAAATTTTCTGGGGGGAGTTAAAACAGACTGATTGCATGGTCTTTTGATTACGCAACGTATGAAATCTATAAACACAAAACACCCGCATGAGTACCGATACTAATATTCGACTTAAAAAATCCATTCTTCATAAAGTTGGAGATCAACCAGCAACTCCATCCGATGATCTACCTACTCCGGTAGTAACTAATTCATTTCTTCATAAAACGGTACACGCCGCGGGACACGACTTACGTTCTCCGCTTTTTGTCATTCGGGCCTATAGCCAGCTATTGCAAAAAACACAAGAGAAAAATGTACTGGACCAGGGCCTCCAATTAATGGATCAGGCCACGGATAGGATGGAAAAAACCATCAACGAATTTGTACACCTGATCGACCTTTATACGCTGCCTTTTCCAGAAAAAACCTCTGTTTCTTTTGAAACAGCTCTTGAAACGGCGCAATTTCAATTGGTTAAAATGATCCACGAATATCAACCGACTTTTTTATTTGATTTTGCTGATTTTCCGACAACCCATTTTCACGAAAAATATTTGATCGACATCTTAACGTACTTGCTGGATAACGCGATTCGCCATAATACGGATCAGGAAGATTTAATCATTAAGGTTTATTCTAAAATGATAAACAATAAGGTTACTTTGATCGTAGAGGACAATGGTAAAGGCATCGAAGATGATCCGAATAAGGCCAGTAATCCTTTTTATACTTATACAAAAGAGGAACAGCCGGAATGTGTGGGCATGGGGCTGGCAAAGGTAAAGGCGATCGCGCAGGTTTCGCAATGTTCGTTTTCGTTGGAGAGTGAAGCGGGGGGGGCGCGGGCGAGTTTTGTTTTTGGGTAGCAGAGGTTGAATCTGAGAAGTGATTTTATTGTCTCGTATTTTGTTTCGCAGAGATCGCAAAGGCCCAGAGATGTTTTATCGTGAAGATTTTTTTCTGTGAATTCCTTTCTGAAGAAACTGGAATCTATTGTATTGTGTGTCGCGCTGAGACACTTTAGCGTGTTTATCTTTTCCGTAAATTTCTTTACACTAGACTATGTTTCTGAAACGGTCAAAATTTTATTTTTCTTAGTTTTAGGAATAGGCCCATTATTAATTATTCATTACTCTATTATTTATTACGATTCAAATTGTCTAAAAAATCAGCAGCGGCTGTCTCTAGGGTTTCTTTGCGTTCCGGATTCATTTTATCGTAGGTACGGATCAGCATTCCCAGTCTTGGATTTTTAAGAAAAAAATCGCGGTTGTTATCCATAAATCGCCAGAAGAGCCCATCCCAGATTTGTTGCCAATCTCCTTTTTTGTAGTTACTCATTTTCATGATATAATTGGAACCGCTGATGTAGGGTTTGGTCGCGAAAAAGCCGCCGTCCGCAAACTGGCTCATGCCGTAGACGTTGGGCACCATAACCCAGTCGTAGGCATCGATAAACACTTCCATAAACCAGCGATAGACTTCGTCGGGATGAAATTCGCAGAGCAGCATAAAATTACCGAGCACCATCAGGCGTTCGATGTGGTGACAGTAACCGTCGCGTAAAATAATCTTTATCGTCTCGTCCACGGGAACAATTCCCGTCGTACCATCGTAAAAGCTTTTCGAAATTTTCCGATCAAATCCCCAAAAGTTTCGGGTTCGGGATTCGGTACCTTTAGCTTCGTATATCCCGCGAATGAATTCCCGCCAGCCGATAATTTGTCGGACAAAACCTTCTACCGAATTGATGGGCACCTGATTTTTTTCAGCGTACGCCAAGGCGCGGTTGACCACTTCAAGCGGAGCGATCAGGCCGACGTTGAGCATGGGGTGAGCACACTGTGATGTAAGATCGACGCGTTGGCAACAATGGCATCTTCGTAATCGCCAAATTGATGAAAACGGAACTCAAAAAATTGTTGAAGCCACGCTTCCGTGGCCGTGCGGGTGTACGGATATAGGGGATCAGATTTTAAGGTACCCAGATTATTAGAAAAATGTTTTTCTACGTAAGTAACTGCTTCTTTCCAATACTTGTCTTTTTGGGGATAGGTGATGGCGGGAGGTGTTTTTCCTTTAGGATATTTTTTTCTATTCTCCGCATCGAAGCTCCATTTTCCGCCGACAGGCTGATCATCTCCCTCGATGAGGATATTGCGTTTTTTCCTTTGTTGTTTATAAAAGGTCGTTTGGAAAAAAGATTTTTTATCGGGTTTAAAGAAGGTGGTTAAATCCTCTTGGGTGTTGATGAACAATTCGTTTTCGTATTCCACTAACTTGATTTTATCTTCTTTTGCAACACGACGGAGTCTTCGTTCCAGCAGATAATCCGTGGGGTTGATAAAGTGAATTTCGGTAACGTCCTCTTTTGCCAGTTTCTTTACCAGTACCCGAATATCATGACGTGGATCAATTGATTCGATATATGTGACCTTGATTTTTTTCTTTTCCAACTGCGCAGCGTGGGCTTGCATGGAGGCGCGATGGTAAGCAATTTTTTGTTTGTGAAAATTATACTGTCGGAAAAAGAGGTGTTCCTCGATGAGATAAATGGGGAAGCCATTTTTGTGGAGTTCGTGTTTTTGGAAGAGTTGGTGAGGAAAGAGGAGGTTGATGGTCATGGGGGTTTGGGGTTTGAGCAAGCGATATTAATGCTTTTAAGAAAACAAAAAAAATACAAGAGGGTTGGGAGAAAGAGAGCTAACTGGCTGATCACCTTTTTAAATAAATAACTCGGGATGACTCATGTTATAGTTGATGAATCAAATGGTTCCAGAAAGCAAGGTACTATTTTTTTAAGATCAATTTCTTTCTGTATACCCCATCCTTACCAGACAGTTCCAGCAGATACATCCCCGCAACAAATCCTTCAATTTCTATATCATCGGTAAAACTCCGATCCAATAATAATCTGCCCGTGATATCAAAAAATTTCATAGACGAAAAATTTTGGTCCGTATCTATTTTTATAATTCCAGTAGTAGGATTGGGAAAGACACGCACTTCGCGCTCCGCTATTTCGTGGACGGAGGTAAGTAGGCAGCCTTCTGCTACCGCTGTATAATTGAGGGTGTTGCTTTGAAAACAGCGGAAAAAGCCTTCTGTTCCAAGCGTTACTTGCAAACAACTTTCACCCAGCAATCCATTTATGGATCCAATTCCATCAATGACATCTCCCATTACGTAACAATTTTCTCCAGTGTCAGACAATTCTACCAATTCCGTGTTAACAATCCTTAATTGCTCCACAGTGTTAGGTAAGACGATAAATTCGTGGCCTACATTACGATACCTTAAAGGTCCGTCAGCAGGTTCAAATTCTCCACCTCCAGAAGAAGTGTCATAAAACGTTAATTTATCGGCGGGTAGATAAATGGATATCGTATCTCCCAGAAAAAAGCTATAAGAAAAATCAAATAGCAACTTAAACTCGTCCGCTTCCACCAGATACACTTTTTCATTTTCTTCTTCGTAAAAAACTGTTATTTCACTACCTGCCAGGAATTCATTTTGCCGATATACCCCGAGGATGGCGCAGACCCGGTCTCCAATCAAAGTATCTCCCACTACCTCAATTTGCACTAACTCACTGGAAGGACCAAAAAGAGAATGAGGCGTAAAAAACCATTTGGCGTCGTCTACCAGCCATTTACAGGAGTCGGTTTGTACCGTCTCATCTTGAATAGGCTGTAAATATTCAAGAGCCATCGTATTATTCCACGAACAGGCTCCTATTAAAAACAATAGTACATATTTCATATCCTTATCGTTAAATAAATTAGATAAACAAGTTGTCACTCTAAGCTACTAAAATATTTATGATTTACGAAAATTGTATTGATATTAATAATAGCATTCGTTGGATATTATTATTATTGTTACAAAGTAAAGGTAGATCCTGTCTAGAAATAGTGGAAGAACGAGTAAGTTCCGGTAGTTAGTTTCTTAAAATAGTCAATGAAGGAGTAACAAATATTCCTAAATGGGTTATACCAAAACATAGGAATTTAAGAGACAAATAAGGAACATTTAAGAGACATTTTCACTCTAGATGACTCACTTTCTACCCCTCCACCGGCTTCCCCAACCCCACCGCTGCCTGCATATCCCCCAAAATTTCCTGCACCACCTTCATCGATCTTACCCCGTCTTTTACCAAAATAAAATGTTGTACCGACTTTTTAAACGACAAGCCTTTTTCGGCGCCGTTGACAGTTACGTAACGTACCAGGTCTTGAAACAATCTGGTTTCAAAAAACGGAGACTGTGGATTACTGATAAAATAACAACGGAGTTTTCGATTCTTAAAGATCAAGCGTTCGAAGCCCAGTTCTTTACATTGCCACCGTACCCGGAGTCCTTCGAATAGCATCTGTACGGGCGCGGGAATCGGACCAAAACGATCTTCCATTTTTTTGGAAAACTTCGCCAGGGCTGCTTCTGACTTTAAATTATCTAGTTCCGTGTAAAGATTTAAACGCTCTTGAATATTCGCAATATAATAGTCGGGAATCAACATTTCTACGTCTGTATCTACTTGTACGTCCCGCACATATTTGCGTTCTTTTTCCAGGTCTTCTTTAAATAAATCCTTAAAGTCGGTTTCCTTTAATTCCTGAATGGCTTCTTCTAAAATTTTTTGGTAAGTTTCATAGCCTATATCCGAAATAAAACCACTTTGTTCTCCACCCAGTAAATTTCCAGCACCCCGAATATCCATGTCGCGCATCGCAATATTAAATCCACTACCGAGGTCAGAGAATTCTTCAATCGTTTTTAAACGTTTCCGTGCGTCGGGTGTCAGGGCAGACATTGGCGGACTAAACAAATAACAATATGCTTTTTTATTGCTACGACCAACACGTCCCCGCAACTGGTGGAGATCACTGAGTCCAAATTGATTGGCATTGTTGATGATGATCGTATTGGCGTTGGCGATATCTAACCCAGTTTCTATAATATTGGTACAAACCAGTACGTCGTATTTTCGGTTGATAAAATCCAGCAAGGTCTTTTCCAGTTTTTTGGCTTCCAGCTGTCCGTGCGCAGCGGCTATGTCTACGTCGGGACAGAGTCGCGTGATCATCGCCGTAATGTCCGGTAAAGATTTCACCCGGTTGTGTACAAAAAAGACCTGACCACCCCGGTTAATTTCGTAGTAGATGGCATCTTTAATCAGCTCGGGACTAAAAGTACGAACTTCGGTGTGTATCGGTTGCCGGTTGGGGGGGGCGGTACGGATGACCGAAAGATCACGCGCAGCCATCAGCGAAAACTGTAAGGTTCTCGGAATGGGCGTTGCCGTCAACGTCAGTGTATCGACGTTTATCTTTATTTTCCGCAATTTCTCTTTGGCAGACACGCCAAATTTCTGCTCCTCGTCGATAATTAACAGTCCTAAATCTTCAAAACCAATTTTTTTACTTAAAATACCGTGCGTACCAATGATAATATCAATTTTACCTTCCTTTAATTGTTCAAAAATTGCATTCTTTTCTTTGGTCGATCGAAAGCGATTGATGTAGTCCACGGTTACACCATAAGGTTCTAATCGTTCGGTAAACGTTTTGGCGTGTTGTAAGGCAAGAATCGTAGTGGGGACCAGAATGGCCACTTGTTTTCCATCCGAAACCGATTTAAAAGCGGCCCGAATCGCAATTTCTGTTTTACCAAATCCTACGTCTCCACAGATCAGCCGATCCATCGGATGCGGTTTTTCCATATCATTTTTGACGTCCTGTGTGGCCGTCAATTGATCGGGGGTATCTTCGTAAATAAAGGAAGCCTCGAGTTCATTTTGTAAATAATCATCCGGAGGAAAAGCGTGTCCTTCGGAAGCCCGGCGCTTGGCGTACAACTTGATTAGCTCGGCCGCAATATCTTTTACTTTTTTCTTGGTTTTTCGCTTTAGATTGGTCCACGCATCCGAGCCTAATTTATTCAGTGCCGGGGCGGTCCCTTCTTTACCAACAAATTTGGAAATTTTGTGTAAACTATTAATACTAACGTAAAGTACATCGTTGTTTTTGTAAATCAGTCTCACAGATTCCTGCACGTGACCATTAATATCTATTTTTTCCAAACCGGAATATCGCCCGATTCCATGATCAATATGGGTTACAAAATCGCCGACGTGCAACTCCCGTAACAAGCGCAGATTGATCGCTTGATCTTTAGTAAAACCGCGACGTAATTTATATTTATGAAAACGTTCGAAGATTTGGTGATCCGTATAACAGGCAATTTTTAGTTGCGGATCAATAAAGCCCTGATGAATGGCATTGGTAATTGGGTGAAATTTTACGTCTGCTTTCAGG
>CALLLR010000209.1 GCA_938008185.1 uncultured Saprospiraceae bacterium | reverse complement strand
TTACAACAGCATTCTAAAAAGATCGTTACTTTTGTGTCGCTTATGAGAAAAATGATGAGCACTGTATGTAAATACCTCATCTTCAGAAATTTAGTAGCTTAATATGAAATATAAATACGCCTTTCCGTTTTTACTCTTAGTTCTTCTTTTTCCATTTATAACCAAGGCACAGTCCGATAGTCTGAATATTTTTGACTATTCCAATCCTGCGCAATTTGAAATTGGTGGAATAAAAGTAACAGGTGCCGAATTTAGTGATGAAAATTCACTAATCGCCGTTACTGGCCTTAAAGTCGGGGACGAAATCCGGGTACCCGGAACGGAAATCCCACAAGCCATTAAAGCACTCTGGAAACTGCGTCTTTTTACCGATGTACAGATTTATAAAGAAAAATCAGTCGGAGATATTATTTTTATAGAAATCGCAGTTCAGGAAAGGCCCCGTTATATTCGGCACTCTTTCAAAGGCGTTAAAAAATCCCGTCACGACGACCTAAACGGTATCATCAATCGTCATCTACTAAAAGGTAACATTGTTACCCCCAACGCGATCGTGAATGCGAAAAACGGTATTCGCGAATATTTTGTTGAAAAAGGTAATCTGGACGCAGAAGTCACCGTAACGGAAAACCCCGATGAAAAAAATGTTAATGCCGTAAAATTATTGTTTGAAGTTGATAAAAAAAATCGGGTTAAAATTCAGGATATCACCTTCACGGGCAACAATAGTATTAAAGATCGTAAGCTACGTAAAATGATGAAGGGTACCCGCCGTAAGCGCCGGATCTTTTCTTCTTCTAAGTTAATTAAAGAAGATTACGCGGACGATAAAAAAGCCATCGTCAACTACTATAATAATCTTGGATTCAGAGATGCTCGAATTCTTGGTGATAGTATCTGGCGAAACGAGAAAGGCCGTCTAATGATCAATGTTGACATTCTGGAAGGCAACCAATATTACTTCCGGAACATTGCCTGGAAAGGAAATTCTATCTATAAAACGGAACAATTACGTAGTGTTCTCGGTATCGAAAAAGGAGATACTTACAGCCAGGAACTACTCGATACCCGTTTATCTTTTAGTCAGGATGGTCGGGATATCAGTACTTTGTATCTGGATAACGGATACCTGTTTTTCCGGGTTGATCCCGTAGAAACGGCTATCGTTGGTGATTCGATTGATTTGGAAATCAGAATCTACGAAGGACCACAAGCAACCATTGACCGCGTGGTCATTAATGGAAACGACCGTACGCACGAACACGTCGTTCGTCGAGCTGTACGAACCCGTCCTGGTGCTAAGTTTAGTCGTTCGGACATCATTCGTTCTCAGCGGGAAATTATTAATCTTGGATACTTCAATCCGGAAACAATGGATATTCAAACCCCTGTTAATCCGGAAAGAGGAACGGTTGATATCATCTATACCGTAGAAGAAAAACCATCAGATCAATTAGAGCTTTCTGCTGGATGGGCAGGTCAAGGTCGTGGTATCATCGGTACCTTAGGTGTTTCTTTCAATAATTTCTCTATCAGAAATATTTTCAATAAAGAAGCATGGAATCCTCTACCACAAGGAGATGGCCAGCGCTTGTCGTTACGGGCACAAACCAGTGGGGCCTTTTTCCAATCTTATAACATCTCATTTACAGAACCCTGGCTAGGTGGTAAAAAACCAACTTCCCTTACGGTATCCGCCTTCTTCAACCGTCTTACCAATGGTCAAGACCCTCGTAGTCAGTTTTTTGGTGGGTTTAATATTTTGGGAGGATCGATCGGGCTTGGTACTCGTTTAAAATGGCCAGATGATAACTTTATTTTATCTGGTACGGTTAATTTGCAAAGACTCTCTCTTAACAACTATACACAGGGTGGTTTCCGACTACCTGATGGTACCAGACTAATTGATGGTAATTTTAACAACTTTAGTTTTAATGTTACGCTGGCCCGAAATACCATCAATAATCCAATTTACCCGATTGAAGGATCCCGAATTTCATTATCTTTCCAGCCAACTATTCCTTATTCGCTCTTCAGCAATAAGGATTACGCAAGCTTGGAGCCAGCGGAAAAATTTAGATTTTTGGAATACCACAAATGGCGATTTAATGCTGAGTGGTATGCGCCACTGGTCAATGACAAGTTAGTCTTACGAGTTGCTGCCAAAGTTGGTATCATCGGTGCTTATAATAGTGAAATTGGACTTTCACCCTTTGAACAATTTCAGCTGGGTGGCGATGGATTATCTCAACAAACGGGTAATTTCTATAACGGGGTGGACTTGATCTCACTACGAGGTTATGAAGTCCGACAGCTAAGTGCCAACCTTGATAAAACCGGACAAACTACACCTGCTCCCATTTTTGATAAATTTACCGTAGAACTAAGGTATCCCTTGTCGCTTAATCCAAACGCGACAATTTTCTTCCTGGCTTTCGCTGAGGGAGGAAACGCGTGGAGATCCTTCCGTGATTTTAATCCTTTCGATACCAAACGTTCGGTCGGAGCGGGATTGCGAGTATTCTTGCCGATGTTCGGAACCCTTGGATTTGATTATGGTCTCGGATTTGATAAGACACTTCAGCAGCAAGGGAATAATGGACAACAGGGTTCGTTATTTGAGCGCTTTGGAGCCTTTAATATCATTCTCGGGTTTGAGCCGGAATAACTGACCGATCCCGCCGAAGGGCGGCGTATGATAATAAACCACGAAAGCGGACGGGGCGGCTCTTTTTTGGTCTGCGGAATGATGAAAAAATGGGTTGATTCGTACCAAAAAATGCCAAGTACGAATCAACCCATTTTAAGTACCCTAACTTACCAATCACATTGATTTTAGTCGCTTTTTGATGGCGAATAGTTCATCCCGAAATTGTGCAGCGGCCATAAAGTCTAATTCTTTGGCAGCAGCTTTCATTTTGGCCTCTGTCACTTCTTTCATTTTTTCCAATTGATCACGATTCATATATTCTACGACAGGATCAGCGGCCAAACTCGGTTCCTCGGGTTCTACGTAAGCTTTTTTACCCCGGATATCAAGGATAGATTTTGAATTAATAATTTCTTCGCGAGATTTTGTGACGGTTTTTGGTGTAATGTTGTTTTCTTCGTTGTAAGCCATCTGAATGACCCGACGACGGTTGGTTTCATCAATTGTCATTTCCATTGAGTTGGTCATCTTATCAGCATAAAAAATGACCAGTCCATTGGAGTTACGCGCGGCTCGTCCCGCCGTTTGAGTTAACGAACGTACATTCCGTAAGAAACCCTCTTTATCCGCGTCCAGAATAGCTACCAACGATACTTCGGGTAAGTCCAATCCTTCCCGTAATAAGTTGACTCCGATTAAGACATCAAAAACGCCCAATCTTAAGTCTCGTAAAATTTCTACCCGTTCCATGGTATCTACCTCAGAGTGAATGTAGCGACATTTGACGTTCAGACTTAGTAGATATTTGGACAATTCCTCCGACATTCTTTTTGTCAAAGTAGTTACCAACACCCGCTCGTTCTTTTTGATGCGTTCGTCAATTTCTTCAAGTAAATCATCAATCTGATTCAAACTTGGACGGACCTCAATCGGTGGATCCAATAAACCCGTTGGACGAATAAGTTGTTCAACAATCTCCCCTTGCGTCTGTTCCATTTCATAATCCCCCGGAGTAGCACTTACAAAGATCACTTGATTGATCATTCCTTCAAATTCGTCAAAATTAAGTGGACGGTTATCAAGCGCCGAAGGCAACCGAAATCCGTGTTCTACCAGATTGAGTTTACGGGCTCGATCTCCTCCCCACATTCCGCGTACTTGCGGTATCGTTACGTGGCTTTCATCAATCACCATCAAATAATCATCTGGAAAATAATCTAGCAGACAAAACGGACGCGTACCCGGTGCACGACCATCAAAGTAGCGGGAATAGTTTTCCACACCATTACAATAGCCCAATTCTTTCATCATTTCCACATCAAAAGCAGTTCGCTCTTTGATTCGCTTTGCTTCCAAAATCCGCCGTTCTCTTTCAAAATATTTTTCCTGAGCGTAAAGTTCATCCTCAATGTGACGAACAATTTCGTGCATCCGGTCTTTGGGAGCTACATAAAGATTAGCGGGAAAAATAGCCGCCGTATGCATTGATTCAATACGTTTTCCCGTTTCAATTTCAATACGGTCAATTTCTTCTATTTCATCTCCGAAAAAAGTAATTCGATAACCATAGTCCACGTACGGCAAATTGATATCCACCGTATCTCCACGCACTCTAAAAGTAGCTCGGCGAAAATCCGTTTCAGTACGGGAATACAAACTTTCTACCAAACGATACAAAAAAGTATTTCTAGTGATGGTCATTCCCTTGCCAATTCTGATAATTCCCTCTTTGTAATCTTCGGGATTCCCCATACCATAAATACAGGATACGGAAGCCACCAAGATCACATCCCGCCGTCCGGAAAGAAGGGAAGAAGTAGCCCGTAGCCGGAGTTTATCCACCTCTTCGTTGATCTGGAGATCTTTTTCAATAAAAGTATCAGAAGAAGAAATGTATGCTTCGGGCTGGTAATAATCATAGTAAGAGACAAAATATTCTACCGCATTATTTGGGAAAAAATCCCGTAACTCTCCGTATAATTGGGCGGTCAGCGTTTTATTATGGGTCAAAATCAGGGTTGGTCGGTTGAGTTTTGCAATGACATTAGCCATTGTAAAAGTCTTTCCTGAACCAGTTACTCCCAACAATACTTGCGCAGCGTCGTTGGCTTCAATACCATTTACCAATTTCTTGATCGCCGTAGGTTGGTCACCGGTTGGCTGAAAGGGAGATACTAAGTTAAACATCTGTTTATATTTGTGCGGAATACTTCTCGGTCAATCTGTCGAACAAAAATATAAACAATTCCTTGATGGGATGGTTGTTTGGTTATAGTATTTAATAAAACACTAAAAATGATTTCACTTAATTTTAAAACGTATGGTCAGGGCAATCCGATCATCATTTTACATGGCCTCTTCGGCACTCTGGACAATTGGCAAACGATTGCCCGACAGCTATCTAAGGAATATTTGGTCTATTTAGTAGATCAGCGAAATCACGGTCGATCTCCTCACACGGAAGATTTTAATTACTCCTTGCTGGCGGAAGATTTAAAAAATTTTATGGAAAGTGAAGGAATGAGTCAGGCGACCATCATCGGTCATTCTATGGGTGGAAAAACGGCGATGCAATTTGCAGTTAGTTATCCTGAAATGGTTACCTCACTTATCGTCGTAGATATTGCGCCAAAAACCTACAAAGGAGGGCATCAGGAAATTTTTGATGCTTTACTGGCTATTGAATTAGAAAAAATAGAAAATAGAAAAATGGCAGATGAGCAATTGATGAAAAAAATTCCGGATATAGGAGTGCGCCAATTTTTACTGAAAAATCTGACCCGAAATAAAGAGGGGGGGTATCGCTGGAAAATGAACCTGCCCGCTATTTATAAAAATTATCAGCATATTTTAGATAATATTTTACTTGACGAAGCGTATACTGGTTCCAGTTTATTTATTCGTGGCGAACGTTCCGGTTATATAAAAGAAGCCGACAAATTGTTGATAAGAAGTACTTTTCCCAAGGCACAGGTGATTACTATCCCCAATGCCGGACACTGGGTGCACGCTGAAGCTCCGAAGGTTTTGTTGTCCACATTTGAAGATTTCATGGCTGGCGATCATATTTCACAGAATTAAATAAAATGCAAGGAGCACTGAAAATTTTCACCCTGGCCCGTATCCCTGTCTATGTACACTGGAGTTTTTCTCTGTTGGCTTTTTTTCTGCTCTATTACGGCTGGTATGCTCAAATGGATGGGGTCAGTTTTCTTATTTTTCTGGTTTTATTTTTAGCGCTGTTTATTTCCGTTATTTTACACGAATACGGTCACGCGCTGACCGCCCGGCATTACGGCGTCAAGACCAAAGATATCATCCTGTTGCCTATTGGGGGGTTGGCAAGGCTGGAAAAATTACCAAAAAAACCGTTGCAGGAATTTGTGGTTGCCGCAGCTGGGCCGGTCGTTAATCTCATCATCGCTCTACTACTTGGAATTATTTTGTGGTTTGAATACAATGGAGAAATAGGTAGGATTTTTTCTACCCGTGGCACGTTGATTTTGCGATGGCATCGCGTTATTCCTATGCTATTTGTACTTAATCTTTCACTGGCGATCATGAATCTAATCCCGGCTTTCCCCTTGGATGGAGGCCGAATATTACGAGCAACACTGGCGATTAAGTTAGGCAGATTAAGAGCTACGCAAATTGCCAGTTATTTAGGGCAAGGATTTTCTGTTTTTTTAGTTGGGTACGGAATTTACCGTCAGGATTTTATGAGTATGATACTGGGCTTTTTTCTTTTTTCAATGGCTCGAAAAGAATATCGATTATTAAAAACAGACAATATTTTGTCTAGTTATCTGATTGGATCCGCGATGAAAAAAACTTTTCCGGCACTTTATATTAATGATTCACTTAGTGAGTTCCTAACTAGTTTAACGGTTAAACAACAAGGCGATTTTTTGGTACTCAATCCAGTAGACCAATCGTTCCACGGTATTCTATCCGCAGCAGCCATAAAAAAGTTAAGGAAAAAAAACAATACGGGCCTTTTAATTGGAGCCGTCGCGGAATCAAGTTACCCGATCCTGTCACCAGAACAAAATGTGGCGGATGGACTCTCTGTACTCCGATCTGTAGAGTTGGATTTTCTTCCGGTTATACGAGGGAATGAGTTTGTAGGTGTCTTAGACTACGATAGTATTAATGAGTTATTAAAAGCTAAAACCAACTGATCCCATCAGTACAAAATTGCGATCATTATCAGACCGTTCTACCCGATTTAAACCTTCCGATTCACTAAACGAATATTCAAAATATGGATTGGTAACGTCTCTCAAACCATAGCTAGCCGTAAAACCAAAAAACAAACCCGGACTGAGATAGTAAGATACTCCAGCGTTAAGCGTAAAGTCCAATCCTCGGTAAACCTTTTCATCTAATGTTACCTCTGGTTTTCCGAATACGCCACCAAGCGTACTTGAATCCGTCCATTGTGCGTAACCAGTTTCCTCGGTCAATAAAACAACCTCCTCCCCGTCCACGGTTAGTTCTTTACGGAATTCTTCCTGAAAATTGAGGATACTTTGGGTGAATTCCAATCCATCTTTTCGGTAATTGTGGTTAATTAGAGAATTAATTTCTACTGGTTCGTTATTTATACCGGATGTCCCCGAAAAAACTAAATCGCCTACCGCCCCGGTACCGGCCAAAAAGGCAACACTAACTCCTCCATTTAATTCGAACTTTCCATATTTCATATATCCGGTAACAGGTATTTCTATATATGAATTAATAATCCGTGTGGAGATCGTTCGTCTTCCCACGGCTGTAGCGTAATTACCACTAAGGGTGGTTGTAAATATGTAAGTAGAAGGTCCTTCGTAGCTGTAGCGGCTTCCCTTTTGGCTATACATTATCTCCGCCTTAAAGCCGTAATGATCCAGTAATTTAAAAACAACTCCCCCCGCTACATGAAACCCAGTATAAGTAGTAAAATCTTCCAGATCACTCCCATCCACTGCTTTTTCGGAAGGGCCTAGGATTCGGGAAGCATTTAATCCTACTCTAAAAGTAGTACCTATTCCTTGGGCCTGGCCTGTCTGACAAATAATACAAATTAAGAAAGTGAGAAAATATAGACGTAATTTCATCTTAAGATTGAGTTTTAGTAATCATCGAATAATTTAAGGGGCAAATATAGCCAGTAATCGGGAATAAACGACGCATATAAATAACGTTATCTCCTTTTTGCTATTTTATCGAAAAGGTGGTTTACACTAAATTTTACAAAAAAGAGCATCTTTGCCCTTAAAAGGAGCCAATTATTATGTCCGGAAAAAATAAATTAAAGAAATTTGCTGACTTGAGTAGCTTTCCCAATGTCTTTCAAAATCATGATGTTCGTCAACCCCAATTAATTGACTATAACGACGAAAAGGTGGAGATGAAAGGGAACTGGAATGCTCATTATTTTAAAAATGATCATCCGCTTATTCTTGAGCTGGCCTGTGGGAAAGGGGAATATACCGTGGGTATGGCCCAGACAAACCCGGA